>CAWVVS010000074.1:0-5521 GCA_963933655.1 uncultured Candidatus Thioglobus sp.
CACTTTTAAAGTTTTGCAATTGCAATTCTTTCCTCATGTTGGTTGCAACATTTCGGAAAGCACAGCCTTTCACATGGTCATTAACAAGACCCATTGCTTGCATAAAGGCGTAGGCCGTAGTTGGTCCAAAAAACTTCCAACCACGCGCTTTTAAATCTTTGCTTAAAGCCACAGAGGTTTTGGTAATACTGGGAATAGCATGGTCATAATCCCCTTTGCCAATATGCGGTTCTTTTGACTTTGGCTCCCATTGCCAAATATAGGTACAGAGACTTCCAAATTCATCAACAATTTCAATGGCCCGATGGGCGTTATTAATGGTTGCTTCTATTTTACCTCGATGGCGAATAATGCCACTATTTTGCAGGAGGTTGGCGATTTCGTCATCGCCATAATGGGCAATTTTATTGAAATTAAAATCGAGAAATGCCTTACGAAAGTTCTCACGTTTTCGCAGGATAGTCAACCAAGAAAGTCCGGACTGAAAACCCTCCAAACAAATTTTTTCAAAAAGTCGAAAATCATCCGTGGTGGGGCGACCCCACTCTTCATCGTGGTATTGTTGGTAATCTAAATCAGTCTTACCCCAATAGCAACGAGTAATGCCGTCTTCAGCGGTGAGTAGATTTGAATTTTCTGAATCTGACATAAATATTAACTAAACCAATACCAAACTTAATGCAATGAGCCACATGATGCAACCAATAACGAATTCTAGCACTTTCCAAGCCCTGGGTTTGTTAAAAATAGGGGCTAAAAATCGAGCGCCGTAACCCAGAGAAAAGAAAAACACAAATGAAGCAATGGTCGCACCCAGTGCAAATTGATATTGCTCATCTGGGTATTGCGTAGAAACTGCGCCGAGCAAGAAAAGCGTGTCTAAATACACGTGGGGATTTAGCCATGTAAAGGCAAGACATACCAATACAGCTGATGCAAGTGATGGCTTAGAAATCTCACTTTCTCTGAGCGCATCGTTGCTATTAAAAGCAAAGTAAAAACTTCGAGTACCGTAGACTAAAAGAAAAATAGCGCCCGCATATCGAGCAATGGATTCAACGCCTGGTAAAGCATTAATAGCAAAAGAGAAGCCAAATACGCCGAAAATAATGAGCACGGCATCCGAAAGCGCACAAATTAAACACAAAATAAAGACGTGTTGCTGTCTTAAGCCCTGTTTAAGGATAAATGCATTTTGTGCACCAATTGCCAATATTAAGCTTAGCCCTAATACAAAACCAGAAATGAGCCCTGTCATTTAGAAAATATTGAAAAAATCGTGGTTAGTGAAATAATAAAAGTCTTCAATAATTGCATAACGATGCTCTTTGTCGTGGATCATAAAAGTGTCAATTATGACTTCAAATTACTCTTCAGGATCAACCGTCTTAGGCTTTTTTGTTCTGTAGCCAGGTTTGGCTAATATTTCCAAATAAAAAGATTCAAGTCCTTCGGCTTCGGCTTCGCCAATGCATTTGCTAATCTCAGCAGTGTGAATCATTTCCGCCTTATCTTCAGTCGGTCCGTATTTACAATCAAAATCCCAGTAATCAACACCTTCTGCCAAGGCTTTTTTGCCCTCTCTTTTGAGATATTTTTTAACGTCACGCCTCACAGCTTCAACAAGTCTTGCGGGTTTGATTTTTGAATGAGTTAGTTTGAATGTTTTTTTCATGATTACGCTTAAGATTACACAGTGAATAAGGTTGTTATTTTAGTTAACTAAACTGAGCATTAAGAGAATTGTGTCAACATTACTTAAGAAAGCAACCAGCCACCATCCACATCAATGGTTGTGCCAGTGACAAAATCGTTGTTAATTGCAAATAAAATGCCCTGTGCCGCCTCTTCTGCAGTTCCAGCACGAGGGATCGGGTGATCGCCTGTTCGCTCTTTAAATAATGTCTCTCGCTCTTTTCCTTCTACGGAAACCATCGGTGTATCAATAAATCCAGGAGAAACAACATTAATACGGCGTGGCACTATCTCAGATGCAACTGTTTTGACCATTGCTTCCACTGCCGCACCAACTGAGGATAATGAAACTTGCCCAGTTTTAGGTCTTCGTGCTGGTGCTCCGCTAACGAGCACAATGGTTCCTTCTTTACTCATATGCTGCGCGCCAAAACGCACAACATTCGCATAACCCCATAATTTATCAAAAGAACCTTGATAGCCATCCATATCCATTTCTAAAAAAGGGCCAAGAGATCTTTCACCGCCCGTTGCTGTACTGACCAGAATATCAAAAGGCGCGTGTTCTTGAAAAAGTTGTGATAATGCCTCTCGATCTCGAACATCGCATTTTTGTAGTGAAATACCTTTAAGCTCATTGCCAGCTTTCTCTGGATTGCGGCTAATTGATACGACTTTAGCGCCCAACGCTGAAAGTTGTTTTGCAGCGGCAAGGCCAATGCCAGACGTGCCACCAAAAACAAGTGCTTTTTTACCTAATACTTTCACTGTTATTTTCCATCCCTATTTACTTATTTTTTTACCTTTATAGGCAGTACCCTCAAATTTTACCAAATCTTGATTTTCTTCAAACCAGCACGCGCGAGAATTCCAAAAGATACTTTGATGCGGTTTAATCTCAGGATCTTCATCCAGCGTACCTGCAGGCACAACAATATTCATACCACCTTGAACCGCCCAAGGCGTTGATGAACCACATTTTTTGCAAAAACCCGTTGCAAAGTATTTTGCCTCTGGATGCTCAAACCTTCCCAGTTGCTCTTCGCCCTTAATCCAACGAAATTGATTGGGTGGTACAAATAGATTGGCTGCGTGAGCGCTGCCTGTAAACTTGCGACAACGGGAACAGTGGCAATATTGGAAAATCTTAAAAGGCGGGTCAATCTCGTAGACAACACCGCCACATAAACAACTTCCTTTCATTACCGCTCCTACAGTTTGTTAAAGACCATAATCATACCATTGCATTAAAACAGAGTGCAAGTCGTCCAAACTGATAATGAGTGAGTTTAAATTTAGTTTAACCTGCCATAAAATGTCATTCGAGCTGATTTTGACAACTGCACTCCTGGCTCTGTATTGTAGGCCAAGACAGATAAAATTCTAACCTTGTCACCGATGGTAGGTGTAACTCTGTGCACCGAATTACGGCCACGAAACAAAACCAGATCGCCCGGTTCAATAGACAAAACATCAGGTAAGTGATCGCCACAAATTAACTCGCCAACTCCCTCATAATTCATCTCATTATTTTCTGAATTCCTAAAGTCGCGAATGTATTCAAAAGAACCACCATCTTTCGGTTTTTGAATTAACAATGTGATTGCAAAAGATGAATTGTCAAAATGCCAGCCCAATTCCTGCCCTTCATGTGCGTAATGAACATTTACCGAAGAGAGGTTATCATCATATTTATACAATGCATTCTCACCCAATACAGCACATAGAAAATCCTGAAATTCTTTCGCACCATACAGCACCTTAAGGGGTGACTCACGCGGTACTTGATCATCTGTAATACAACCCTTTGAAGAACTAACAATTTGATTTCTTGGATGACTCTCAGGCAACGATTCGTCTTCTTGCCTTAAATAAACATTATGACTACTCTCACAATAATAAGCAAGATGCTCATTCAGGTTGGCTTCCTCTATAAGGTTTTTTATTGCACTTGGTAATAGCAGTTCGCTTAAAACTAATACACCATTAGCGTCCAGTTGTTGTTTGCATTGAACCCGAAAATCCACACTCTTGAGAGGGTGTTTCTCGTAATCAATTATCGTTGTCAAAACTCCATTCATAATGACTTGTCCTTTTAGTGCCCAATCGATGCATTTAGTGCATCGCAATAAGCTATATTTTAATAAAATAATAGCATTGAATATATAATTAATGCGTCATGATACATTTTGGGAAAATATCACAGCAAGAATTTCTACAAGATTATTGGCAAAAAAAGCCACTTCTGATTAAACAGGCGTTACCAAATTTTATTTCGCCTCTTTCTCCAGATGAACTTGCAGGTCTCGCCTGTGAAGCAGAATTCGAATCTAGGATAGTTACTGGCTCTACGAATGATAATAACTGGCAATTAACAAACGGTGCATTTCCAGAAGAAATATTTTCTGAATTGCCTGATGACAATTGGACACTACTTGTTCAGGGTGTTGACCGCTACGTTGATGAGGTTTATCACCTAATCGATCAATTTGATTTTATCCCACGTTGGCGTTTTGATGACGTAATGATCTCGTATGCCGCCAAAGGGGGTAGTGTCGGTCCTCATTTTGATTATTACGATGTTTTTTTACTGCAAGGAGGCGGCAAGAGGCGTTGGCATATTAGTTCTAAAAATTGCACTCTTGATAATTATCTAAGTAATGTGCCACTCAGAATCATGAAGGAATTTAACCCAGAAGTTGTTTGGGATGTGGAACCGGGTGATGTGGTTTACGTACCACCAAAATTTGCACATCATGGTGTTAGCTTGGATGATGACTGCATGACGCTGTCCATCGGTTATCGATCCTACTCACACCAAGAAATGTTATTGGCAATGGACATTGGTGATGCAGTTGAAAACACCGCTTATTACCAAGACCCCGAGTTGAAAGAGAATGATCCAACAGGGCTTATTCCTGAAGCGTCCTTAAATCAAGCCAAATCGTTTTTAGAAGGCGTTGAACTGCCGAATGATTTTTTTGGCGAGTTCGTAACAAAGCTTGATCCAATGGATGAGCAAAACATGAATGAAATTAGCGCCTGCAACGAGCTTGATCCACTTGAACTTGAAGCGACTTACGAACTACAACCTTGTTGTCGTATTGCCTATCAACTATCGGCTGATAGAATTGATTGCTACATTAACGGTGAACCGTTTGATTGTAGCAATATTGACAAAGATATTATTGTTGACTTCTGCAACACACGCCGACTCAAAATCATTGATCACGACTCAAGCAACTATCTACTGGCTTCACGCTTGCAAATATTTGCTCTTATTCGTAGGTTGCGTTCCTAAAATGTGTCAACACAAATAGCCAAAAAAGCCTTGTAAATTAACGAGCCTAAAGCCTCTAATTAATGCATAAACACTATGATTTAGGGGATAATCTATGAAGTTTTATGTGTTTAGGTAAGTTTTATCTCAAACACACCCTCCCTCGGGTGTGTTTGATATAAAGCTTATTGCGTAATCCATAAAACATTTTATTTAATTATTGGAGACTCAATATGGACATGAATATCGTTCAAAAAAGCTTTGCATTCGGCAACAGCACAATTACATTCGAAACAGGCAGAATCGCACGTCAAGCACACGGTGCAGTACTTGCTAGCATGGATGACACACAAGTACTAGTGAGTGTTGTTGGCGCTAAAGAAGCCAAATCAGGACAGAGCTTTTTTCCTCTTTCTGTTGACTACATCGAAAAAACTTACGCAGCAGGAAAAATCCCAGGTGGATTTTTAAAACGTGAAGGCCGCCCAAGTGAGAAAGAAACATTAACTTCTCGCCTGATTGACCGTCCTATTCGCCCACTATTCC
>CAWVVS010000075.1:0-5436 GCA_963933655.1 uncultured Candidatus Thioglobus sp.
CTGCCACTAAATTTCCTTTCGCTGTATACTCATTAACAGTCTCCGGATTTTTAACAATTTCTCTAACAGGTGCTGCGACACCAGGCGTGTATGCCAAGCTTAATTCTTGACGGGTATTCATAGGTTTGTGCGAAGAAACAATGATTTTTCCAGGCCTTACCCGGCGGTGATATTCTAGAGCTTCTTCGTGAAATTCTCGGGACATAATTAAAACAATAAAATGGTTAAAAGTAAGGCTGGTATTATATATCTTTATATGGTACTAAGTTAAAACAACTATAGACCAGTTGATATTTATTCACTACATGAAAGCAGATCTAATATGATTAAAAAAATAAGTGTAATAGGCGCAGGTAGAGTGGGTGAAACCACTGCGCAAATGCTGGCAACTCAAAAACTTGCAAGGGAAATTGTATTGATTGATATTGACGATCAGTATGCCAAAGGTGTTGCTCTTGACATCCAACAAACCTCAGAAGTTTATAAATTTGATACATCAGTAAGAGGTAGTAGCGATATCAGCGCAATCAAGGATTCCAACATTGTCATCATAACAGCTGGTCTACCTAGAAAACCAGGTATGGATCGCAGCGATGTGCTTGAAGCTAATCTTAAAATTATTGACGGCATCATGGATGGTGTGATTGATCACGCCAATGATGCTTTAGTTGTCATGGTTACCAACCCTGTTGATGCGCTCACCTACCATGCTTACAAAAAAACCAAGTGGGATAGAAGTCGTATTATTGGTCAAGCAGGTGTCCTAGATTCGCTACGCATGTCTAGTTTTATCGCAATGGAAACGGGTTTTTCAATTAATGACGTACGAACTCTAGTATTAGGCGGACATGGCGACACCATGGTTCCACTAACAAGATACACATCAGTCGGTGGAGTGCCAATCACTCAATTACTAAGCGCGGATGCAATTGAAGGCATCATCCAAAGAACTCGTGATGGCGGCGCAGAGATTATTAACCTCAAGAAAAATTCCAGTGCCTACGACGCACCAGCTGCAGCTGTAACTGTTATGATAGAAAGTATTGTTCAAAATAAAAAACGACTCTTGCCCTGCATCAGCATGCTTGATGGTGAGTACGGACAGACCGGTTTTGCTATTGGTGTACCTGTTATTTTGGGTGAGAATGGCATTGAGCGCATCATAGAATTAGAATTCAATGAGGAAGAAAGCGCCTTATTTAATCAATCAGCTAGCGCTACTCGAGACCTAAGCAAAGAAGTCGACACACTAACCGAGTAAATAATTATCCGAGGTTATCCCCCTGTAAGGCTATTCAAAGGCTTACAGGGGGATAAATTAATCTATTGAATAATGGAATGTCGGGCTCTATATTAAAGCAGACGATTCATTGTTGTGATATTCGCAATAGAAATATCTTGCGGGCAAACTGACTCACAATGACGATGGTTTGAACAACTACCAAAGCCTTCTAGTTCCATTTGACGAACCATATTAACCGCACGACTATCGCTCTGAACCTTACCTTGAGGTAAATAATCAAGGTGTGCAATTTTAGCTGAAACAAAAAGACTTGCTGAAGCATTGGGGCAAATAGCAACACAGGCACCACAGCCAATACAAGTTGCGGCATCAAAAGCGGCGTCCGCATCAGCTTTTCTGACCAATTGCGAGTTCGCATCGGGCGCAGAACCAGTATTGGTTGAAACATAGCCACCAGCTTGAATAATACGATCAAACGCATCGCGGTTGGTTAGTACATCTTTAATTACTGGAAAACTGTCAGCCCGGAAAGGTTCAATCCAAAGCTCATTCTGGTTGACGTATTCACGCATGTAAAGCTGGCAAGTGGTTGTGGCTTTTTTCTCACCATGGGGATGGCCATTTATAACTAGCGAACAAGCGCCACAGATGCCCTCTCGGCAGTCATAATCGAAAACAACACAGTCTTCGCCTTTGTCAATAAGTTGCTCATTAAGTTGATCCAGCATTTCCAAAAATGAGGTATCGCTATCGATATTATCAATTTGGAAAGTCTGAAAATCACCTTTACTCTGGGCGTTTTTTTGGCGCCAAATATGGAGTGTAAAATTCATGTGTAATCCCTCACACTTGGTTTGACAAATTCAAAATCTAATTGCTCTTTATTTAATATAGCGCCGTCTTCTGAGTATTCCCAGGCAGCCACATAAGCAAAATTTTCATCATCTCGCTTGGCTTCACCGTCTGATTCTAAATACTCCATGCGGGCATGACAGCCACACGACTCTTCGCGCTCAAGAGCATCACGACACATTAAGTGTCCGAGCTCAATGAAGTCAGCAACTCTACCAGCTCGCTCGAGTGTTTGGTTCATATCCTTATCGATACCCGTGACTTTGACGTGCTGCCAAAAATCAGCCTGCAGTGCTTTAATTTCTTCAATTGCCGCCTTGAGGCTTTCTTTTTCACGCGACATACCACAAGCACCCCACAAAATTCGGCCGACTTTCTTATGATAGTAATCGGGTGAATGCTTAGGTTCTGGCGCATTCATCAATTTATTGATGCGCTCTTTAACATCATCCATCGCTTTGACAACATCAGGATGATCAAGGCCAACAGGCTCAAGTTTGTTCTTAGCAAGGTAGTTTGCAACTGTTCTTGGTGCAATAAAATAACCATCCGCCAAACCTTGCATTAACGCCGATGCGCCAAGTCGGTTTGCACCGTGCTCAGAATAGTTAGCTTCGCCCGCAGCAAAAAGTCCATCAATCGTTGTCATTAAGTTGTAATCAACCCAAAGTCCGCCCATTGTGTAATGCGGAGCAGGATAAATCTTCATTGGTAATTGATAAGGATTTTCACCAGAAATTCGCTCGTACATATCGAACAAATTACCGTACTTTTCTCTTACCTTGTCTTCGCCTATGCGCTCGATAATTGACGAGAAATCTAGGTAAACACCTAATTTCTCACCATGAATTTCAGTACCAATACCGCGACCCTCATCACAAATACTCTTAACCGCCCTTGAGGCGACATCCCTAGGCACTAAGTTGGCAAAAGCTGGATACATGCGCTCAAGGAAATAGTCTCTATCTTCTTCGGCAATTTCTCTTGGATCTTTTGCACAATCTTCAATATTTTTTGGTGCCCAAATGCGACCATCATTACGAAGAGACTCGCTCATCAATGTAAGTTTTGATTGATTCTCACCCGTTGGCGGAATACAAGTTGGGTGAATCTGAGTGAAACTTGGGTTGGCGTAAAAAGCGCCTTTCTTATGTGCGCGCCATGTTGCAGAAGTATTGCAGCCTTTAGCATTAGTAGATAAGTAAAAAGCATTACTATAACCACCCGTACACATCACAACGCAATCGGCTGTATGTGCGGAAATTTCACCGCTAACCAAGTCACGGACAACGATACCGCGCGCCTTGCCATCAACAAGGATGATTTCTAGCATTTCAGATCGAGACTGATGCTTGACCTTGCCTGATGCAACCTCTTTACTCATCGCACTATACGCGCCCAGCAAAAGCTGTTGACCGGTTTGACCACGAGCATAGAATGTACGCGAAACTTGAGCGCCACCAAAAGAACGGTTTGCCAAGTAACCACTGTACTCTCTCGCAAAAGGAACGCCTTGAGAAACAGCTTGGTCAATAATGTTGCCACTCAGTTGTGCAAGACGATAAACATTTGACTCACGCGCCCTAAAGTCACCACCCTTCATTGTGTCGTAAAACAATCTCTGAGTGCTATCACCGTCATTTTGGTAATTCTTGCTGGCATTAATACCACCTTGTGCAGCAATAGAGTGTGCCCTACGAGGACTGTCGTTAAAACAAAACGATTGCACGTTGTAGCCAGACTCACCTAAGGTGGCACATAAAGAAGCGCCGGCAAGTCCAGTGCCAATAACAATAACATTGTACTTCGCGCGATTTTGCGGTGCAATTAAGGACAACTCAAAAAGGTGTTTATCCCAACGTTTTTCTAGATCACCCGTCGGTGCATTTGAATTTAATTTACTCATTAGAGGCCTTTGTATGAATCATTTTAAAATTTGCTGTGTATAAAAATGAATAAAAAATGTGAAAAAATATAAAATTAATAGCACTAGCTATTGATGAGAATTTTTCTGCATTTATTAAAATTTTTAGCCTCAGCCTTTTAGGATAAAAGATTTTTCCCATTTTCCTGCGTTAATTTTTTTTACTAGACAACAAGTAGAGCTTCTAAAAATATGCCTTGTAAAATACAAAAAATCTTCATTATCAAATCTAAAATGATTCATACAAAGACCTCTCACAAGATAATACTCAATGGAATAGAAGCAAAGCCCGCCATAATGATAATAACAATCAACCAGGCAACTTTGTGAAATTGACAACTACAAATACCCAATGTCTGTAATACATTCGAAAGCCCATGCTGTAAGTGAGCAGAAATCGCCAACATACCAAGGCCATAAACAACCCACATTAATGGATGAGAGAAAATCTCTTGCATTTGTTGGTATAGGTTTGTTGCGTCAATAGAGAGCATTTGCACACTATGAATAACAATAAACGCAAAAACCAGTGCTGCGCCTGACCAAGCTATAACTCTTGGAACAGCCTTTGGGTAAGGCTTCTTATAAGGTGTGCCTGCGCTTTTATTGTTTGCTAGCTGACGAGTAACGGCCACATAAATATGAAAGACAATGGTTGATCCCAGCACAGCCAATAAAACAGGATAAATCCAAGAGCTGTTGAGCCAAGTATAGAAAGCGTTAAAAACCGCCTCGCCAGAATGGAAAGTAAGTACGCTTAATAAATGATAAATTAGATAGGTAAACCAAATTAGGCCAGCAACTGCCATCATCTTCTTGAGGAGGATGGTGCGGTTATTAGTGGAGCTCATAGAATCCTTTGCAATGACTGATTTTGCCCTCTTTAGTTATTGCAATAACGACAATAAAAAGACAAAATTAAAGGATATATTTTATGCCAAATGCTTAGGTTTTGAACTTTTTTTAACTTAATAATCACTATATAAAACTAAAATTATCCGCATTCCATGCAAAAATCGCACGTAAAACAGAAGGCTTTATAAACAATGAGACACTGAAGATACCAAAGGTTTCTCTTGTATTTAAAAAAGCATTCTATAATGCACTGTTATGTGTTTAGCTTACTTGAAGGATTCGCATGGAATTTAATATCATTTTATTAGTGCTTGGTGCGGCTCTGCTTCATGCAGTTTGGAATGCCAGCGTTAAATTTACTGGCGATCCTTTAATCAGTGTCAGTGGAATTTCGGTTTTTGGTAGTTTTGCAGCAATGCTAACACTACCTTTCGTTGGTTGGCCAGACATTAATATTTGGCCGTGGCTTCTTGTTTCTATAACTCTTCATACCCTCTATTTAATAACACTAAGCAGCGCCTATCAATGCGGTGATTATTCATTGGTTTACCCAGTTGCCAGG
>CAWVVS010000076.1:0-5411 GCA_963933655.1 uncultured Candidatus Thioglobus sp.
ATCCAATTTATTTTGAACGCGGTGAGGGTGCTTACCTTTTTGATGTTGACGGCAAAAAGTATATAGATTACGTTGGCTCTTGGGGGCCAATGATTTTGGGTCATTCGAATCCCGTTATTCTAGATGCCGTTAGAAATACCCTGGATAAGGGCTTAGGTTTTGGTGCGCCGACTGAAATTGAAACTCAACTCGCCAAAAAAGTGTGCGAATTGGTGCCCTCTATTGAGTTGGTGCGGATGGTAAGTTCAGGTACTGAAGCAACCATGAGCGCCATTCGATTGGCGCGAGGCTATACTGGTCGAGATAAAATCGTTAAGTTTGAAGGTTGTTATCATGGCCATTCAGACTCTTTATTGGTAAAAGCTGGCTCAGGCGCCTTAACTTTAGGTGTACCAACATCGCCAGGTGTGCCTGCCGACTTAGCACAGCACACACTGACACTTGAATATAATAACCTAGAATCCGTGCAAGCACTATTTGCCAAAATTGGCGAACAAGTGGCCTGCATTATCGTCGAACCAGTAGCAGGAAATATGAATTGCATCCCACCGAACGAGGGATTTTTACAAGGTCTGCGAGAAGTGTGTGATGCAAACGGCACAGTGCTTATTTTTGACGAAGTGATGACAGGGTTTCGTGTGGCACTTGGCGGCGCTCAAGCACACTACAAAGTGAGGCCCGATCTAACTACCTTGGGTAAAGTGATTGGTGGCGGTTTGCCAGTCGCTGCTTTTGGCGGTAAGCGGGAAATTATGAGCCAGATAGCACCACTCGGCCCCGTGTATCAAGCGGGTACACTGTCTGGAAATCCACTTTCCATGGCTGCAGGATTGGCGATGCTAAACGTCTTGGAGAGCGATGAGAATTTCTATCAAAACTTAGCTCAAAGTACTGAGTATTTAGCTGCAGGTATTGTTAATGCCGCGAGAGAGTGTAATGTCCCAATGACAGCAAATACCATCGGTGGTATGTTTGGATTATTTTTTAGTGATGAAGAAAAGGTCAGTAATTTTTCTCAAGCCTCGAATTGCAACGTTGATCGATTTAAGGCTTTTTATCAATTAATGCTAACCGAAGGTGTTTATTTAGCACCCTCAGCTTATGAAGCTGGATTCTTGTCTGGAGCTCACGGCAAAAACGAACTTGATAAAACCATTGATGCTGCTAGTAAGGCACTCTCACAACTATGAATATCGTTAATGTCGGCATTGAAATGGAAGATGCACAAAAGCGTCTAGCCGTTTATCAAAATAATATTACTATATTCGGCTCGGCACGAGTAAAGACTACGGACCCTCTATTTCAACAAGCCTATCAACTGGCTAAGACATTATCAAACGACGGCTACAATATTCTTACAGGTGCTGGTCCTGGTATTATGAAAGCAGCCAATAAAGGCGCTTATGAAGGCTTGTCAAAAAGCATTGGGCTTAACATTGAACTACCTCACGAGCAAAGCGCTAATCCTTATTTGGATGAGTGCCTGACTTTTGAGCATTTTTTTTCTCGCAAAGTAATGCTGGTCAAACATGCAAGTGTTTGCGTATACTTTCCGGGTGGTTATGGTACAGCGGATGAGTTGATGGAGGTGTTGACTTTGGTGCAAACTCAAAAGATGCGGCCCATACCTTTAGTTTTATACGGCGCAGAATACTGGCGACCATTGCTATCTTGGTTTGAGAAATTAGCAGAGGATGGTTATATAGGTCATCAAGATTTGGCTTTAATGAGCGTTGTTGATTCAACTGATGAGATTATTCAAATAATTAAGGAAAATGCATGTCATTAGCAATTTTTGATTTAGATAATACACTTATTGGTGGCGATAGTGATTATCTGTGGGGTGAGTTTTTGTGTGATATGGGCGCCGTTGATGCCGATATACACCGAGAAAAAAACGAGCATTATTATCAGCAGTACGAACTCGGTACACTCGATATTTATAAATATTCGGAATTTTCCATTGAGGTGTTGACTCGTTTTAGTTTAGAAGAATTAGCGTTGATGCATCAGCAGTTTATGGTGGATAAAATTGAGCCTATTATTCTTGATAAGGCTCAACAGCTAATTGACAAGCATAGAAACCAAGGCGATACCTTGTTGGTGGTTACTGCCACCAGTCGATTTGTGACCGCACCGATTGTCAAGCGCTACGGTATCGATAATCTTTTAGCAATTGAGGCAGAGATTATTGGCGACCGATATACCGGTAAGCTTGTCGGTATTCCTACTTATGGCTCAGGTAAGGTGGATAATTTAATACCTTGGCTGAAGGCGAATGATGAAACGCTTGAGGGCTCAAGTTTTTATTCCGACTCGCACAATGACATCCCATTACTAGAATTGGTGGATCGTCCGATTGCAGTCAACCCCAATGCGGCATTGAAAACGTATGCTGAAGATAAAAATTGGCCTATTCTTGACTTGCGCTAGTTTTTTATTGCTCTAGATAAACAAGTCATGATTTGAGCTTTGGGCGATGTCTAGGTAGGTGGCCGCCCCAGCGTATTCAATACCATCAATAAAGTCCTCTCTTGAGTAGCCAAACATACCAATGGTCATCTCGCAGGCGATGAGCTTAACACCCATTTCTAGACAAACGTCTCTAAGTTCTTCAATGGTGGCAATGTTGTTTTTTTTCATTGTTTTTTTCATCATGTTTGTTGCAAAAAGTTCCATTCCTGGAATATTCCACATGATGTTTGGAATTTTTGGCCCAAAATCAATTTTCTGTAGCCACTGCGGGCCAAAAGGCATTTTCATTGGCATCGCTGGATTACCCTGAGGAGAAACGCGTAGACCGGAGAGGTCTTTTAGGAGTAAACCCAGACCATAAAAAGTAAAAAACATGGTTACCTCTTTGCCCATAGCGGCAGCAGTTGAGCCCACAATAAACGGTGGAAACGCCCAGTCCAATGTGCCTTTAGAGGCAATAATTGTCATTCCGTTGTTTTCTGGCATTGTTGCTCCTTAAGCGCTTTTTTCGATATTGAAAATAAACTGATTGTCTTTGGCTTCGTGTGAAAGCAAGGTATTGCCGGTTTGGTTGCAAAATGCAATAAAGTCATTAGTCGAGCCCTTATCAGAGCAAATGACTTCAATTGTATCACCAGCCTCAATTTTGGCGAGTGCCTGCTTCGCTTTAAGAATAGGCATCGGACAGTTTAGTCCGGTTGCATCCAGTGTGTGTTGCGCCATAAGAACTCCAATAAATTTGTTATTTTTTTTTCTAAAAAGACCATTTTATTCTTGTACAGAAAATCTGTCAATTAAAGGTCTTATTGTTATAGTTTGATTGTTTTGACGCCTTGCTGTGTGCCAAGCAGTAATACATCAGCACCACGATTAGCAAATAAGCCATTGGTGACGACACCGACAATACTGTTTAACTCACTTTCAAGTGCTTTTGGATTGTTGATTTTTAAACCACCCACATCCAAAATAAGATTACCGTTATCAGTGACAAAACCTTCTCTTAACACAGGTGTACCACCAATGTTTTTAGAGATTTGACGCTGAACATAATTTGACGACATTGGAATCACTTCGACTGGTAAAGGGAATTCACCCATCACATCAACCAGCTTTGATTCATCCGCAATACAAACAAACTGCTCGGCGACTGCAGCGACAATTTTCTCTCTAGTGAGTGCACCACCACCACCTTTGATGAGATTCAGTTTAACATCTGATTCATCAGCACCATCAATATAGACGGACATAGATTCAACATCGTTAAGATCAAAGACCGTGATACCGTGACCCTCGAGTCTTTTTTGTGTGGCTAAAGAGCTGGCCACTGTGCCTATAATTTGATCTTTTATTGTCGCTAATGCATCAATGAAAAAATTGGCTGTAGAGCCTGTGCCAACACCAATAATCGTATTTGGGATGATATACTTTAGAGCAGCTTTTGCCACTTCGCATTTCATTTCATCTTGCGTCATCATTCGATCCAGTTAACATTGCTGAGCGATTATACCTCAGATGCAAGTTTCACTACATAATGCTGGATGGGCTATATAATTTCCCCAAGACTTTGCAGCTAAATCACTCATGAAAAAACTCGTTCTTGCCACAGGAAACTCAGGAAAAGTGAGGGAGCTCAATGCCATGTTGAAAGGTGTTTATGAGGTTATCTCGCAAAAAGATCTAGGCGTTAATGAAGTCCCAGAAACAGGTCTTAGCTTTGTTGAGAATGCGTTAATCAAGGCGCGAAACGCATCAAAACAAACTGGACTGTCAGCACTGGCTGATGATTCAGGCCTTGTGGTCGATTCACTGGGCGGCGCTCCTGGCATTTATTCTGCGCGTTACGCTGGCGAAAATGCTAACGATGAAGAAAACTATCAAAAATTATTGAAAGATTTAAAGCGCAACGATCGTGATAATCGGCAAGCTCGATTTTGGTGTGCGCTCGCTTTTATTCAACACAGTGATGACCCTACGCCGGTGATTATCCAAAAAGCTTGGGAAGGTGAAATCCTTAATGAAGCGAGAGGTCAGGGTGGTTTTGGTTATGACCCCATCTTTTATCTGCCTTCACATAAGCTCACTTCTGCAGAGTTGGCCCTTGAAGAAAAAAATAAAATATCGCACAGAGGACAAGCTTTGCAAGCTTTTTTGAAGCAACTAAAAAACTGATGACCTTGTTGCACTTGCCACCAATTTCACTCTACATTCACTATCCCTGGTGCGTTAAAAAATGTCCTTATTGCGACTTTAATTCTCATGAGGGCGTGCCAGATGGTGCTTATGTTGAGGCTTTGCTCGCAGATTTAGCACAAGATTTTCCTTATCTTCAGGGTCGCCCAATCCACTCTATTTTTATTGGTGGTGGTACACCCAGTTTGCTTGGTGGTAGCGAACTGGAACAATTGATGGAAGGAATTTATCAAAACTTAAACATTGATAAAGACGCAGAAATCACTCTAGAGACCAATCCAGGCACATTCGAGATTGATAAATTTTCTCGTTTCAGAGAGGCAGGCATTAATCGACTGTCCATCGGAGTACAATCATTTAATGATCAACATCTACGCCAATTAGGCAGAATTCATTCGAGTGATGAAGCCACTCACGCAATTGAAAAAGCACAAGCAGTTGGCTTTGATAATTTTAATATTGATTTGATGTATGGTCTTGAGGGACAAACGATTAAGCAAAGTCTGAGCGATATTGAAAGGGCTTTGTTATTGAACTCAACTCATATTTCTTTGTATCAACTCACCTTGGAGCCAAATACTTTATTTGCTAAATACCCGCCAAAATTACCAGACGATGAAAATATTTGGGAAATGGGCGCAAAAGGAGCAGCACTGATAGAGAATTATGGACATCAGCAATATGAGATTTCAGCTTATGGAAAAACCCCATCGAAGCATAATATGAACTATTGGCAATTTGGTGAT
>CAWVVS010000077.1:0-5248 GCA_963933655.1 uncultured Candidatus Thioglobus sp.
CCAAGTATGCATGGAAAAGGCGTGCCCACACCCATTAAAAAAATACTTTCACAGATTTAATCTCTAAATACCTCAAATTCCTATGCGTAAAATAAGCTCATGCAATTAATTCGTGGCCTCCATAATTTACATAAGCTATCTGGCTGCGCACTTACCATTGGCAACTTTGACGGGGTTCATTCTGGCCACCAAGAAATAATTCGTCGACTTACAGCCAAAGCCAAAGAGCTGAATGTGCCCTCGGTTGTTGTTTCTTTTTCTGTCACACCTCAAACTTTTTTTGGCCGGCCTAAAGCGCGACTCAGTAACTTTAGAGATAAACACGTTTTATTAGAGTCTTTAGGCGTTGATAAGCATCTGTTGATTCGTTTTAATAAAGCTTTCTCTGAAACCAGTGCAAACACATTTATAGAAGAAATTATTATGGGTCAATTAAATGCTCGTTACTGTTTAATTGGTGACGACTTTCGTTTTGGAAAGGGTCGCCTTGGTGACTTTTATCTACTGGAAAACTATGCAAAATTAGGTGGATTTTCAGCAGACAAGCTTGGTGATATTCAAATAAAAGGTCAGCGCGTCAGCAGCTCTGCGATACGAAACTATCTTACGCTTGGTGAATTTGACAAAGCTGAGCGCCTACTAGGAAGGCCGTATTCCATTAGCGGTCTCATTGCACATGGCGCCAAAAATGGGCGCACGATTGGTTTTCCAACAATTAACATTGCTATCCGCAGAAATCTCAGCCCGGTACTGGGTGTTTTTGCTGTGCTGGTTGAGATAAATAACATCACTTATTATGGTGTTTGTAATGTTGGCAAACGACCAACGGTTGGTGGCGAAAAAACCCTACTAGAAGTTTTTCTTTTCGACTTTGACCAAGAAGTTTACGGCGAGCATGCAACTGTAATATTCAAACAAAGGGTGCGTGAAGAAGAAAAATTTAACTCGTTTGACGAACTCAAGCTACAAATCAATAAAGATGTAAAAAGCGCCAAACGCTTTTTTCAGATCTAATCAGCTGGGCTGTATCGCCATGTAATTTCATCGCCCGAAAGAAAGGGTTGAACCTCTGAACCCGCAAAATCATAACTTTCTGGTACCGTCCAAGATCGTTTTTCCAGCGTTATAGTTTCTGAATTTCGCGATAAGCCGTAAAAATCAGGGCCGAATTTTGACGCAAAACCCTCAAGACTCTCTATCGCCCCAACTCCATCAAAAGCCATTGCATATAGCTCTATCGCAGCATGAGCACTAAAAATACCAGCACAACCACAGGCTGACTCTTTGGCATGTTTATCGTGAGGCGCCGAATCTGTGCCTAAGAAAAATTTCGAATTCCCTGAGGTTGCAGCAGCCAACAGGGCGTCTTGATGCGGCTGCTTCCGTTTAAGGATAGGTAGGCAGTAATAATGTGGCTTGATGCCGCCCACTAGCATATGATTTCTGTTGGCAAGCAGGTGATGCGGCGTAATGGTCGCAGCAACATTCTTAGGTGCGCTTGTTACATAATCTGCTGCATCTTTTGTGGTGATGTGTTCAAGCACAATTTTAAGACCTGGAAAATCTTTTACAATTTGAGATAAGATTGTATCAATAAATACCGCCTCTCGGTCAAACACATCAACCTCTGGATCCGTTACTTCGCCGTGCAACAACAAAGGCATGCCGGCCTTTTGCATGGCTTCAAGTGCTGGATAAATATGCGCCACGTCGGTAACGCCGCTGTCTGAATTGGTTGTTGCGCCTGCTGGATAAAGCTTTGCCGCATACACCTCGGAAGCTGCTACCGCTTCTTGGATATCAAGGGTGCTGGTATTATCAGTAAGATACAAAACCATTAGAGGTTTGAAAGTGCTGCCTTTTGGTAGGGCGCTTACGATTTCTTCGTGGTATGCGCGAGCTTGGGCTGCGCTTTTAACAGGTGGTGTTAAATTTGGCATAACAATCGCCCTGCCCATTTGTGCCGCGCTCATACCCACAACCGATCGCATTGCTTCACCACTACGCAAATGCAAATGCCAATCGTCTGGTTTAATAATGCATATGCTTTTCATTGATTTCAATTAAAGAGTGGCACTAGCCGTGACATTGTTTAAATTTTTTTCCAGAACCACAAGGACATGGTTCGTTTCGGCCAACTTTTTTGACTTTTTTTGGTTGTTGTGTGATTGACACTGGTTTTTTAGCACTTGCCCCTGACTCGTTGTTCTGATCTTCTTTGGGGGGCTCAACGTTTACGCGACAAAGCGCCTTGACCATTTCAATATTAATTGTATCCAACAACGCCGAAAACAGTTCAAAAGACTCTCGCTTGTATTCTTGTACAGGATTCTTTTGACCGTAACCTCGCAAATTAACACTTTGTCTTAAGTAATCCATTGCAGCCAGATGCTCTTTCCAAAAATGATCCAACGCCCTAAGCATGACCGCTTTTTCAAAAGTTCGCATCGTCTCACCGCCCACCATATTCTCTTTCATTTGGTGTGACACAGCCATGGCCTCTAGAATGATTATTAAGATTTTATCAACATCGTGGCCCTCGTCAATCGTTTTTTTCAAAGGCATGTCAAAACCAAAGTCATCCTTCAGCGCGCTTTGCAAGCCGTCAACATCCCAGTCTTCTTCTGATTTTGTTGCTGAAATATATTGATCAAATAAATCGCCAATCACATTTTTCCTGGTTTCAATAAAGCGCCCTTCGGCACTCTCGACATCCATTAGGTCATGCCTAATACCGTAAATCACTTTTCGTTGGTCATTAGCAACGTCGTCATACTCAAGTAGATGTTTACGTGCATCATAATGCATACCCTCAACTTTTCGCTGGGCGTTTTCAATTGTTCTGTTAAGCCAGCTATGCTCTAGAGCTTCGCCCTCTTTCATGCCAAGCTTTTTCATCATATTAGCTGTCTTTTCTGAAGCAAATATCTGCATCAGACTGTCCTCAAGAGACAAATAGAATCGAGTTGAGCCGATATCACCTTGTCGAGCAGAGCGACCTCTTAACTGGTTGTCAACGCGACGAGACTCGTTACGCTCCGTGCCAATAATGTGCAAACCACCCGCCTTTATGACTGACTCGTGTTTTTCACGCCATTCGGCGGTTTGTGCTTCGCCTTCATTCGGTCTGCCACCAAGTACAATATCCGTACCCCTGCCAGCCATATTAGTAGCAATAGTGACGGCGCCTGGAGCACCGGCATTAGCAATAATTTCAGCTTCGCGTTGATGCTGTTTAGCATTCAACACTTCGTGAGAAATTTTGTTTTTCTTTAAAAGATCTGAAATGGCCTCCGAGGTCTCAATGCTACCAGTGCCCACCAAGACCGGCTGTTGCGCCTCCTGACATTTTTTGACGTCTGCAGCAATTGCTTCGAATTTTTCAAACGTTGTACCAAAGATTAAATCGGACGCATCAATGCGGGCAGATTTAGTGTTTGATGGCACCACAACGACCTCAAGACCATAAATATCTAACAGCTCCATCGCCTCGGTCTCTGCTGTTCCAGTCATGCCAGAGAGTTTTTCATACAGCCTAAAGAAATTTTGGTAAGTAATGCCGGCTAGTGTTTGGTTTTCTCTTTTAATACTAACGCCCTCTTTGACCTCAAGCGCCTGATGCAAGCCCTCCGACCAGCGCCTCCCCTCCATTGTTCTACCTGTAAACTCGTCGACGATAATCACTTCATCGTCTTTGACGATATAATCATCATCAATATGGAATAGCTTGTGTGCGCGCAGCCCTGAAAGAATGTGCTGCATAAGCATAATATTGGCAGAATCATACAAACTAGAGCCCTCGTCCAACAACCCTGCACTGATGAGAAGCCCTTCTGCTTTGATGTGGCCGTCGTCGGTTAAATACGCCTGCTTGTGTTTTTTGGTAAGCGTAAAGTCCCCTGGCGTATTAACCACAACCTCTTTACCCTCTCCCGTTTCAAATTGTTCACTAAACTGAGGGATCATTTTATTAATGGCCTCATAGATGGTCGCATGGTTGTCTGTTGGGCCAGAAATAACGAGTGGCGTCCTTGCTTCGTCGATTAGAATAGAATCAACTTCGTCTACGATTGCATAGTGGTGATTTTTTTGTGCTTTTTGCTCCGCCGAAAAGGCCATGTTGTCACGCAGATAGTCAAAACCTAACTCGTTATTTGTAGCATAAGTAATGTCACAAGCATAGGCGGCAACCTTGCTCTCAGGCGTCATGCCAGAAATAGCGGTGCCAACCGTTAAGCCTAAAAAGTTATAAATTTTCCCCATCCATTCCGCATCACGAGTGGCTAGGTAGTCATTAACCGTTACAACATGTACACCTTTGCCGCCAAGCGCGTTTAAATAGGCAGGCAGTGTTGCAACCAATGTTTTTCCCTCGCCAGTGCCCATTTCAGCAATACAGCCCTGGTTAAGAACCATACCACCAATCAATTGAACATCGTAATGTCTGATTCCCAGTACCCTTTGACTGGCTTCCCTGACAACGGCAAACGCTTCTGGCAAAATGCCATCTAAAGAGACCTCTTGAGCCAGCCTATTACGAAAATCTTGGGTCTTTGCACCAAGCTCTTCGTCGGTCAGTGCTTGAAGTTTGGCCTCAAAAGTATTAATTTCACTCACTAAATGAGCGTACTTTTTAACCAAACGATTATTGCGTGAACCAATGACTTTCGCGACAACTTTATTTATAATACTCATGTAACTGCAACAAAATTCGACAAAATATGCGTATTTTCTCATAGATGACCTACAAGCCTACAACAAACCTAACAAATTTTAAGCCGACAGGCGCTCTTGAAAGTTTGTTCAAAAAAGCCAAGACCCACAACCAGCTTGATGACCAGCTACAAGTATTGCTGGATAAACAGTTCAAAGGCTTGTCGCTGTGCTTGGTGGCGGGCAAAAGTGTTACATTAATGGCGTCCAATTCAGCGCTTGCTTATCGTGCAAATAAACAACGAGGGGCGTTATTGAGCACTGTTCAGCAAATCCAAGATCTTTCAAACACAACCAAGCTGTTGATAAAAGTGAATAAAAAAGAGGCTTGAGTCGCTAGTATGGAATTTTTTACTTTAAATCAAGGGGTGTTTACTTTATAATTAGACGGTTTTTTACTTAAAAAATCGAGCCACCCCTATGTCAGAACAAACTATTGACCTTAAGAAAAGGCGCTTTTTAACACAAGCAACAAGCGTTGTCGGTGCTGTTGGTGTTGGCTTTGTAGCCTGGCCATTTGTCTCTTCATGGAAGC
>CAWVVS010000078.1:0-5238 GCA_963933655.1 uncultured Candidatus Thioglobus sp.
AGGTCGATTAAAGCGCATCTGCCGCCTTTACTGGCAATTTCTTGGGCCATGGCCAAACCTAAGCCACGAGCGCCACCCGTAATAACGAATACACGATCTTGAATTTGCATATTTACTCCTTGTTGTAATACTTGAAAATACTGGAAAAGTCACGCCCACCATTGTCAGCTTCAGCATGCCTCTTAAACAAAGTCGCCGCCTGTTCTCCCATGGGCACTTTAGAGTTGCTTTCTTGAGCCACCCCTAAAGCCAAGCACAAGTCTTTGTTCATTAAGTCAACCATAAACCCACCTTGATAGCTGTTACAAGCGGGTGTACCGGGCATGACGCCGGGGACCGGGTTATAGACCTCTAAAGCCCAATTGCGGCCAGAACTTTTAGCCATAATCTCTGACAAAATTTTGGGATCTAAGCCGTTTTCAATGCCCATTTGTAGAGCCTCTGCAGTGCCAGCCATCAAAACACTCAGCAACATATTGTTGCACGTCTTTGCAATTTGACCCGAACCCACACCACCTGCATGAAAAATGTTCCTGCCCATGGCTTCTAGTATAGGCTTCGCTCGGGTAAAGCACTCTGCCTCACCGCCGACAATAAAACTCAGGGTTCCTGCTTCCGCGCCACTCACTCCACCAGAAACAGGCGCGTCGATAAAATCAATGCCAACTTTAGCTGTAGCCTCTCCAACCCGTCGTGCCGTTGTCGCATCAATGGTACTTGAGTCAATCACCAAACAACCTTTAGGCAACTGAGAAAGCAGTCCATCATTTGAATCATACAGCTCTGCCACATGTTTTCCAGCAGGTAACATGCTAATTACAACCTCAGCACCATCTGCTGCCGCATTTGCCGAGTTTGCACCTTCACCGCCTGCAGCTACAAAGCTTTGTAATGACGTGGGTATTAAATCAAAAGCCTTAACCCGATAACCGGCTTTAATGAGATTAACAGCCATGGGAAGTCCCATGTTGCCAAGACCAATAAACGCAATTTTTGTCATCATATTTTCCATATAGTAAAAGAATTAAACCTCAAAGTCTGGTTTCGTTATATTATCACTCTGATAAAAACTCTCTAGCCAAGATTGAGGCACATCCTTTACTTCGGAGTAGCACCACTTAGGCTGTCGATCTTTATCTATTAATAACGCTCGAACACCCTCTTGGAACTCGCCTTTGAGAGTGCTATTAACTGCTAACACATATTCTTGTACAAAAGTCTGCACCAAACTTTGTGGCGCTTGGCGCAATTGACGAAAGGTTAAATGCAGGCTTGTCGGTGAACCGCTTTCCATCGCTGCAATCGCTTTATCAAGCCACTTGCTGAGCCCCTTAAGCCTTTGCAAATTAGAAAAAACAGTATTCAAATCTTCGGCAACTAAAGCATCAATAATTAAGCCTTTATGCGGCATAATATCTGATGGCGGTGCATTGTCAGCTTTGGATTCCAGGCCTTGGATGAGTTTTTGTATAGATTTGAGATGTTCGGTATTTGTTTGCCTTGGTAGATTTTGTAATTGCTGCAATAGAACTGAGTAATCAGAATCTGCCAACAAAGCATCCACTAGATTTAATTCTCGTGCATCGGTACCGTTAACAATAGCACCCGTCAACCCTAAAAACAAACCAAGGTCGTCTGGTATCTCATGCAAAAAATAGCTGGCGCCCACGTCCGGGAATAAGCCAATACTAATTTCTGGCATCGCCAAACGGCTCGAATGTGTCGCAATTCTCAAGCCAGCACCTTGCAACAAGCCCATGCCTCCGCCCACTACATATCCCTGGCCCCATACCAACAAAGGAGTTTGCATACGGTGCATAACTAAGTTAAGACTGTACTCTAGATTAAAAAAAGCTTGGCCTTGCCTGGTCTCACCCTTCTGCATTGCTTGATAGAGGTGTCGAATATCTCCGCCAGCACAAAAGGCCTGCTCACCTGTGCCTCGCATAACAATAGCGCCTACACTGGGGTCGTCTTCCCACAAGGGCAATTTCGCCAATAATAATTCAATCATTTCACCAGAGAGCGCATTAAGCGACTTGGGCGCATTGAGAGTTATCTCAATAATTTTTTGACCGCCCTCTGTTGGGTGGCTATTAACGAGTACGACTGCTTCAGTCATCACAAAATACTTAAGAGTTGGTCCAATTGGGTTTGCGTTTTTCTAAGAAAGCTTGCACGCCTTCCTTGCTGTCGTTGCTATCAAACAAGCGCACAAACGCATCACGCTCGTAGCCCATTCCTGCAAACATGGGTTCTTTGCGAGCGGTTTGAATAAGGCGCTTGCACGCTGCAATACTGGTGGGACTTTGGCGTTCGGCCTTATGAGCCCACGCTATAGCATGCTCTAGCCCTTGGCCTTGTTCTACCACGGCCTCAACTAGGCCGATTTGCAAGGCTTGTGCGGCGTTTATACGCTCGCCACATAAGATTATTCGCTTGGCCCAGCCCTCACCTACCAACCAAGCAAGGTTTTGCGTGCCACCAGCGCAGGGCAATAAGCCTACTGCTGCCTCTGGTAGTGCCATTAGTGCTTGTTGCTCAGCAATACGCAAGTCGCAAGCCAGTGCAACTTCCAAGCCGCCACCCATGGCATAACCATTAATAGCGGCGATGCTCAATCCGCGAAATTGGCTCAGCGTTTCAAAAGCACGGCCGAACGCTGTGGACAAATCAGCAGCCACTTTTTTGTCGCCATCGGCAAACAATTTAAGATCGGCACCTGCACTGAAAAACTTATCGCCTTGGCCGGTTATTACTAAACTGTAGATATCTTTATTGTCGTTAAGTTCGTGCACTAATGTCGACAAATCGTCCAAGCTGTCACGCGTCCAAGTGTTCGCCGGCGGGTTACTCATGGTAATTAAAGCCACGTGGTCTTGGATATCTACTTGAATGGTGTCTTTCATTGTTTTTCCTCGCTCATGGCTATTTGGCTGGTCGGGGCAGCTTTACAAAATAGCCTGGCAATCGGTCAACAAAATACGTCGGGCGATTATCAACCGCATAATTTCGTTGGTGCCCTCTAAGATACGATGCACACGTGAATCACGCAGGTAGCGCTCCATAGGGAATTCTTTAAGGTAGCCATAACCACCAAAGCACTGCAGGGCTTCATCGCACACTTGATAGCCAACATCCGTAGCAAAGCGCTTGGCCATCGCACAGTAAGTGCTGGCATCTGGATCTTTGCCGTCCAACTTAAAGGCCGCTAAACGCACCAGTTGCCTCGCCGCAACTAATTCTGTATTCATATCTGCCAGTTTAAATTGCATGCTTTGGAACGCCGCAATAGGCTTGCCAAATTGCACTCGCTCGTTTACGTATACCAAGGTTTCATTCAAGGCTTGTTGAGCCGTGCCCAAACCTACAGTGGCAATATTAATGCGTCCACCGTCGAGACCTTTCATGGCGATGGCAAAACCCTCACCCTCTTGGCCTAAAAGGTTTTGAGCCGGCACCCGCACTTGATCAAAATTAACCGTCCTTGTTGGCTGGGCGTTCCAGCCCATTTTGTCTTCTTTACGGCCATAACTAATGCCGTCACTATCGGCGTTGACCACAAATGCCGATATGCCTTTAGGGCCTGGCTCGCCTGTACGCGCCATTACCACCAATACGTTGGTTTCTCCCGCACCAGAAATAAATGCCTTATTTCCGGTGATAAAGTAGTGGTTGCCATCACGCAGCGCTTTGGTGGTGAGAGAGGCTGCATCAGAGCCAGCGTTAGGCTCCGTCAAACAATAGGAAGCCAATAGTTCACCACTGGTTAGCTTTGGGCCGTACGCTTCGCGTGTTTCGGTGTTGCCATAATTAGAAACCATCCAGGCGGCCATGTTGTGAATAGTAAGCATGGCGGTGGTGGTGGTACAACCCATCGTCAGTTGTTCAAAAATCAACGACGAATCTAAGCGAGACAGCCCTAGCCCTCCAATTTCTGGATCGGTATAAAGACCACAAAAACCCAGTTCACCAGCCTTTTTAAGGACTTGCAAAGGGAAGATTGCTTCTGCATCCCATTGAGCCGCATTGGGCGCGAGCTCGTTAGTGGCAAATTGCTGCGCTAAATCGATATAAGCGCGCTGGTCTTCGTTTAAATCAAAATTCATGTTTATACCAATTCCACGGCGATGGCTGTGGCTTCGCCACCGCCAATACACAAACTAGCTATGCCGCGTTTTAGACCTTTGTTTTTAAGGGCTGTTATGAGGGTTAGAATGATACGAGAGCCTGTAGAACCAATTGGATGACCTTGGGCGCAAGCACCGCCATACACGTTGACCTTGCTCGCGTCTAAATTAAGCTCCTGGATGGCCAGCATAGTCACCATAGCAAAGGCTTCGTTTATTTCAAACAGATCCACGTCGGCCACTGTCCAGTTCATTTTTTCTAATAATCCTTGCACAGCGCCAATTGGCGCTATCGTAAACTCACCCGGTGCACAGGCAAAACTGTGCACGCCAAGAATGCGTGCCGTTGATTGCCATCCAGCATCTTCAACCACATCGCCACCAGCAAGCACTAAGGCCGAAGCGCCATCAGAAATGGAACTGGCGTTGGCGGCAGTTATGGTGCCGTCTTTTTTGAACGCGGGACGCAATTGAGGTATTTTATCGAGCCGCGCCTGACCAGGCTGCTCATCCACTGTGATTGTCACCGAGCCTTTACGGTTGGTGATAACGACAGGTTCTATCTCACTCTCAATGTCGCCATTGTTAATGGCAGCATTAGCCTTAGATAGGGAGTCGATGGCAAATTCATCCATGGCCTCACGGCTGATGCCATACTCATCGGCCGTAGCTTGGGCAAAAACACCCATCAAGCCACCTTCATATGCGTCCTCTAATCCATCAAAAAACATATGGTCTAACATTTGCCCGTGCCCCATGCGCAGGCCTTGACGGACCTTGGGCAATAGGTAGGGCGCATTGCTCATACTTTCCATACCGCCACACAGCACCACATTAGCCGAACCTGCTTTAATGGCATTGAAACCCATAATAGTAGTTTGCATGCCCGATCCACACATCTTGTTAACCGTGGTACAAGGCACATTTTTCGGCAAGCCCGCACCTAAGGCGGCCTGACGTGCTGGCGCTTGACCTTGGCCTGCAGCCAATACACAGCCCATGTATACCTCATCAATTTGCTCGGCGTTGACGCCGCTACGCTTAAGCGCACCCGTAATAGCAACTGCGCCCAATTGTGCTGCTTTTTGGCTGCTTAAGCTACCATCTA
>CAWVVS010000079.1:0-5232 GCA_963933655.1 uncultured Candidatus Thioglobus sp.
ATGCAGCACAATTTGGCGAACTTGAGACTTTAGGTGAGTTAACGAAAATTGCTTGGAAACACGATGTGCAGACTTTTATTGAAGGTCCTGGCCATGTGCCAATGCATATGATCAAGCACAATATGGACAAGCAACTCGAAGAATGCGGAGAAGCACCATTCTATACATTAGGTCCTTTAACAACTGATATTGCACCGGGTTATGATCACATTACTTCTGCGATTGGTGCCGCCCAAATAGGCTGGTATGGTTGTGCAATGTTGTGTTACGTGACACCGAAGGAGCACTTGGGCTTACCAAATCAAGACGATGTTAAAACCGGCATTATTACTTATAAAATTGCCGCCCATGCTGCTGATCTTGCCAAGGGACATCCTGGGGCACAAATACGAGATAACGCCTTGTCTAAAGCGCGTTTTGAGTTCCGCTGGGAAGATCAATTTAATCTTTCACTTGATCCGGATACGGCGAGAAAATTTCACGATGAAACCTTGCCAAAACAAGCGGCAAAAACAGCGCATTTTTGCTCAATGTGCGGACCGAAGTTTTGCTCAATGAAGATCTCTCATGAAATTAACAGTCTTGATGCGAAACAAGTGGCGAAAATTCAAGAAATCCAGATTGAAATGGATAAAAAATCTGAAGAATTCCTGCAAAATGATAGTGAAATATATTTAAAGGAAAGTGTTTAGATTTTCGTTCTGTTTTCACTAATAAATCACTAGAATGGGTTATTAATTCACCCATTCTTGAAATATCTGAAATTTTTTAAAAGTCCACAATCTGGACTTTATTACATTCAATTTTTGCTTTAATATCAACTAAGTGAGCGGTTTTTAGGCATTCAAGATCTATTTTTTTGATGAATTTCGCCCAAGTGGCGTTTTAAAAGATTTTATAGTCAGTCATTTAAGTCTATTTGGATTATTTTCAATATTTTAGAGGTGACTTTTATAGCGTTACGTAAAGGTTAGTTTCTCAGTTCGAATCTTCCTTTTTTACCTTTCAAAAATGCCACGATAAGACATGTTAAGCCTCAACATGTTCGCTGATTATTTTGGTTATTTTCTCAACTGCGCCTTGCATACTTAAGAAGTACTGTTTGGCATTATTACCCATCATTTGACAACGTTCTTCATCTTCCAAAAGTGAGGTGATTTCTTCAAATAACTCATCTGCATTTTGCACCTGAATGCTTGCATTTTGAGCAATCAAATCTGTCGATATTTCAGCAAAGTTAAACACACTTGAACCAAATAATATGGGCTTAGCAAGTGCTGCAGCTTCAAGCATGTTATGCCCACCAGTTGTGTTCAAGCTACCACCAATAAAAGCCATATTACAAACATCAAAGTAAGCCATCATTTCGCCCATGGAGTCACCCAGTAAGATTTGTGCGTCTTCACAAGAATTGTTGCTTGAGCGCCTTACGATTCGAATGTTGTTTTTCATAGCTAGTTTATAAACTTCGTCAAATCGCTCAGGGTGTCTAGGGACAATGATGAGTAGAGCATCGATGTTGTTTTTATGTTTTAAATAACTGCTAATAATTTGAGTTTCTTCGCCACTATGAGTGCTGGCAAAAACAATAACTTTCCGGTCGCCGATTATTGTTTGTAGTTCTTGACTGCTTGCATTTAATGGCGTGATATTTTGATCAAATTTTATATTACCGGCAACCAAAACCTTGCAACTTTTTGCACCCAATTTATAGAAACGTTCGGCAGAATTTTGGTTCTGAGCAGCTATTAATGTGAGCTTATTAATTGTATTGCTTGTGAGGTTGGGTGAATATTTCCTGTATTTATTAAAAGATCGCCGAGATAAACGTGCGTTGATCAGTAAAGCGGGTATTGATTGTTTATTTAAAATATCAACAAGATTAGGCCAGATTTCAGTTTCTAAAAGAATACAAATTTCAGGCTGTATATTTGCAATAAAACGATTTACTGCAAAGGGTAAATCTAAAGGGAAAAAACGATGAAATACACGGTCTTGATAATGCTCTTTTACTGCTATAGAACCAGTATTAGTGGTTGTAGTAATGAGTAATTTATGTTGCGGGAAATCGTCGAATAATTGATCAATTAGAGGGATGGCTGCATGAAATTCACCAACTGATACACAATGAATCCAAATAGTTCTGTTGGGTATTTTTTCAACAAAACCCAATTGGTTTTTAAGTTTGTGCCGCCAGAAGCCCTTTTTTTGGCTCTTTTGCATTATTTTGAAAATAGCTATCGGAAGGTAAAGGCACAGTAATAGGGTGTATATCGTTCGGTTCATTTTCTATGTCTTTTGATTTAAGTGTCTCTTAAAGAAGGTTGTTTGAGTCAAGACTTAATATTATTTCTAAGTATGAATGCATTGGTTGAGAAGGGCTTTAGAGCAAGAAAAAAGGTATAATAATTGCGTGTTTATTATACTTTTATCAAATGGCCTCAATGAGGTCAATTTTTTTGGCAATTTAGTAAGACTCCATTACGACTCTTGAATTGATAATTGCACAATAATTGAATTCATGGTCACCAATAAGACAAAATTATGAAATTTGTAGATTCAGCAACAATTAGAATAGAGGCAGGAAAGGGCGGTGCTGGCTGTTTAAGTTTTCGCAGAGAGAAGTATATACCTGACGGTGGCCCTGACGGCGGTGACGGCGGTGATGGCGGCAACGTCTTTTTTTGTGGTCAAGAAGGCTTAAACACCCTAAGTGAGTTTCGCTACAAGCGTTTATTTAGGGCGAAAAATGGTCAACCGGGTTCGGGTCGAGATAAGCGTGGCAAGTCTGCTGGAGATCTTTACGTTGAAATCCCCCTTGGCACTCAAATAATCGATCTGGAAACCGACGAGTTGATTGGTGAAATTACCACTCAAGGTCAGAGCTTGTTGGTTGCAAAAGGTGGTTTTCATGGTTTGGGTAATGCGCGTTTCAAGTCTTCTATTAATCGCGCACCAAGACAAACCTCGCCCGGAACACCAGGAGAGGTGAGAGAGATTGGACTGGAAATGAGCGTGATGGCTGATGTTGGTTTGCTAGGCATGCCAAATGCCGGAAAATCCAGCTTAATTCGGCAAGTGTCTGGCGCCAGGCCAAAAGTGGCCGATTATCCTTTTACAACTCTGCACCCGAATTTGGGTGTTGTTACGGCCGGTAACAAGCATTTTGTGATGGCAGACATCCCTGGATTGATTGAAAAAGCCAGCGAAGGCGCAGGGCTTGGGTTTGAATTCTTAAAACACTTATCAAGAGCAAGGGTGTTGCTTCATGTGGTTGATATTTTGCCGGCAGACGGTTCTAATCCAGTTGATAATTATTTAACCATTGAACAAGAATTGGCTAAATTTGATGAAGACCTTTTCCAAAAAACAAGAATATTAGCCATTAATAAAGTTGATTTGATTGCTGAACAGGAACGTGAGGAGTGTATCAGTCAGTTTCTAAAAGACATTAATCACAAAGGCAATTCATTTAATATATCTGCCCTTAATGGCTTGGGCTGCAAGACTTTAATTTATGCTCTGGCAGAGTTAATTGAACAAGTGACAAATGAAGAATAAATGTTGGGTAGTTAAAATTGGTTCAGCACTATTGACTAACAACGGTGTTGGTATTGATAAAAACTTAATTGCTAAATGGGCCGAACAAATTGTTGAGCTTCGTACTCAGCAAGTTGATGTTATTTTGGTTTCAAGTGGTTCCATTGTTGAGGGCATGAAGCGTCTCGGCTGGAATACCAAACCTAACGACGTTCACAAGCTTCAAGCTGCAGCCGCCGTTGGACAAATGGGCTTAATCCAGGCATACGAGTCACTTTTTGCAATCCATGATGTGCATACCGCTCAAATCTTATTGACAAGAGAAAATTTAATGGATGCCAAGCGCTACGAAAATATCTCTGCAACTCTGACCAACTTGCTTGAGTTAAATACCGTGCCAATTATTAACGAGAATGATACGGTTGCTACTGACGAAATTAAATTTGGTGATAACGACACATTGGCCGCACTTGTCGCTAATCTTGTTAATGCCGATCAACTGGTTATTTTGACTGATCAACACGGGGTATTTGATGATGATCCACGTAATAATAGCAAGGCAAGTCTTATTAAAAAGATTCATTTTGAAGATGAGAAGTTGGAGCGAGTAGCAGGAAAAACTGGTGGTATCTTGGGCTCTGGTGGCATGTATTCGAAGGTGATGGCAGCAAAACAAGCAACCCGTTCTAATACGCCAACCACTATAGCTTGGGGGCGAGAGGATAGAGTGCTTACGAGATTGTTCGCGGGGGAGCAACTAGGAACCTTAATTCATTGCTAGCATTTATCGGCATGGGTTCCAATTTAGATCACCCACAAAATCAAATTGATCAAGCTCTTTCAGCACTTGATCAGGCCAACAAAGTTGAGCTAATTCAGGTATCCAGTTTTTACCGCTCAAAACCGTTACTGGATATGCCTGGGCCTGATTACCTTAATATTGTGTGTAAAATTAACACAAGTCTGGATGCGCTTGAATTGTTGGACACGTGTCAACATATAGAAAGCAGGCAACATAGAGTTAGAGATGTTCGTTGGGGGTCTCGAACGATTGACTTGGATATTTTGCTTTATGGAGAGGAAGTTCATAAAACCAAAAGGTTGACTATCCCTCATTCTGAGATGATCAATCGATCCTTTGTGCTGTTACCTCTGTTTGAGATTGATCCGGATCTAGAGTTGCCTATTATTGGCTCATTAAAAAGATGTTTAGAGCAACTTGAATTATCAGATATTGAAAAAATATGAGACATACTGATTTAAAACAATTCAAACAACGCGGTGAGAAAATTACCTGCTTGACTGCTTATGACGCTTCTCTAGCAAAACTTATTGACAGTTGTGGTGTTGATTTAATTCTTATCGGTGATTCTCTAGGAATGGTTGTTCAAGGCGGCGCTAGCACGCGTTCTGTAACAATGCCTGAAATGGTGTATCACACGAAGGCTGTTACCAGTGTTTGTCAAAAAGCGCTTGTTATGGCTGACTTACCTTTTCAAAGCTATGAAGAGCCGTTGAGCGCACTTGAGAATGCCAAATTGTTAATCAATGCAGGCGCTCAAATGGTGAAGTTGGAAGGTGGTGCAGAGCGACAAGAGGTTGTTCAAATACTAATAAAAAATGATATTCCCGTCTGTGCTCATCTTGGTCTTCAACCACAAAAGGTGAAGGAAGTTAGTGATTATAAAATTC
>CAWVVS010000080.1:0-5081 GCA_963933655.1 uncultured Candidatus Thioglobus sp.
AAAACCACAGGTCATGTTTTAAAAGCTATTTTTTCAGATTCGCGTTATTTCTCACATCATCAAGCGTTACCTCAAAACATCATTTATGGCGATGAAGGTGCGGCCAATCACACCCGTTTTTATAATAATCATTCTGAGTCAGGTGTTGAATTTTTTGTTTATGGCGCAGAGTCTTTTGCCAGTTCTCCAAATTCCGTTAAGCCAAGCAATTATCCTGCCAGGCAAACGCTTGAAGCATCATCCATTATCGCTAGAAATCACCGATTAAACGCCGACAATACGGTTTTTGCGCAACAGCATCCTGATGCCATCGATGCGGGCGTATTTCACAACGACGTGATTGCCGTTGGTCATGGCAACTTTATGATGTGCCACGAAATGGCATTTTGGAACAAAGAAGCTACATACAGCAAACTCAAGTCGACTTTTTCGGCGCCCTTTTATATCCATGAAGTGAGCAACAAAGATCTGCCTATCGAGGACGTGGTTTCTAGTTATTTGTTTAATTCACAGCTCATTGGTGATGCTGACAATGGTATGTTTCTTGTTGCGCCCCAAGAGTGTGCAGACAATGCTCGAGTAAAGGCGGTCATTGACAAAATCATTGATAGCGATAACCCTGTGAAAGGCGTGCATTTTTTCGATGTTAAACAAAGCATGAGAAATGGTGGCGGTCCTGCTTGTTTGCGCCTACGAGTTTTACTATCTCAACAAGAGGTTGATGCTGTATCGGCGCGAGTTGTATTGGACGATGCTTTGTACGAGGATTTAAAGACTTGGATCGAGGCACATTATCGTGATCAATTGACTGTCAACGATTTGGCGGATCCGAAGTTTTACGAAGAAGGTTGCATGGCGCTTGATGAACTGACAAAAATCATGCAACTCGGTTCAGTTTACGATTTCCAAAAGGCTTAATTATTAGCTATCTAGCAACTTGAAATTTGCTCTCTTAATTTTCTAAGAACATCTTCAGTCTCATTCCAATCGATGCATCCGTCAGTGACCGATATGCCATATTGCATTTGGCTTAAATCACTTGGGATGGATTGATTACCAGCAAAAAGATTGCTTTCAATCATAATGCCGAAAAGTGAGGTACTGCCATCAGAAATTTGCTGGCCTATTTCTCCAACAACTTGTCCTTGGCGGCGGTAGTCTTTGTTAGAGTTACCGTGTGAACAATCCACCATAACTCTTTCAGGTAAATTGTTTTTCCTCAGCAGTGACTCACAATGTGCAACATTCTCTGCAGAGTAGTTTGGCGTTTTTCCGCCTCTTAAAATAATGTGTGAGGCTTTGTTGCCCTTGGCTTTAAAAGTTGAGATTTGACCTTGGTCGTTAATACCCAAAAAACTTTGCGGTGCAGAACATGCTTGAATGGCGTTGATAGCCATGTCAAGGTTGCCATCGGTGCCGTTCTTAAAGCCTACTGCCATTGACAGGCCGCTGGACATTTCTCTGTGCGTTTGAGATTCTGTTGTTCTTGCGCCAATCGCACACCAAGAAACCAAGTCTGATAAATATTGAGGGGTGATAGGGTTAAGAGCCTCGGTTGCGGCTGGCACACCAAAATCGGCAAGCCAAGTTAGGAATTCTCTACTTTGATACAAACCCTTGTCCACGTCAAGCGAGTTATCCATGTCGGGATCACTGATTAAACCTTTCCAGCCAATCGTTGTTCTTGGTTTTTCGAAGTAAACTCGCATCACCAAGTAAAGGGTGTCTTTCACTTCCTCTTGCAGTTCTTGTAATTTTATTGCGTACTCTTTTGCAGCGTCAAGATCATGAATCGAGCAAGGACCAACAATGACCATCAGTCTTTTGTCTTGTCCTGAAAGGATGCTTTTAACGATACTGCGACTCGATATAATATTGGCACGAGCCTGATCACTTATTGGCAATTGCTCACTTAAAGTAATTGGTGAGGCAATGACTGCTTCGCTTTCAATATTTGTATTGTGGATCTTGTTGCTCATGCTGTTCGTAAATCTTTGTAATATCTCAAGACAACACATTTAAACATAGAGTTGAGTTAAACGTTGCACTAACAGTACTTATGCAACAAACAGAGGTAAAAGAGCACACATTCTAATATTTTGTCATAAGGTTTGATAACTGCTAAAATTATTTACTTGTAACGCCTTGTAGTGTCGTCGGGTATAAAGACGATAAATGGTGTTTATTGAATATTTTTTTGAATAAAAAATTAGAAAATATTCAAAATAGGCTGTTTTCGATGGATAAATGGAGCAAAAAGCGTTGTTTTATGGCTTTAAAAAGCTATTTTTAGGGTTATTTGACTGTTTTGTGTGCTCAATGTCTGTTTTCTGTAAAAATTTTGGATTTTTTCGAAATGGCAATGATTTTTCAATATTTGTGAAAAATGGCGCTTCAAGGCGCCATTTTCATTTATGGCCACAGGAAAAAGTTGTGTCATTATGGCTTCAGATATAATGCACTCAATTTACCCTCGAACATTCCTTTCATGCTTGTAGAAATTCCTTACTACTGTGCGGATTGAAAGCAAATCATTATGATTGCTAACAACGCCTTAAAAGCGTCTGCAAACCGTCGTGGCATTCTGTTAATGATCGCCAGCATGGCGTGTTTTACCTTGGCTGATTTATTCCTTAAATTTTCTTCAGAGTCTGTTACCACGGGGCAAATTACTTTGGCTTTGGGAGTAGGCGGTACACTGGTGTTTTGGATTCTACTTTTACGCAAGGGTGAAGCGGTGTTTAGCTCGGTTTTCTGGGAGGCGCCTGTGATGTTACGCACGACAGGTGAATTGATGGCCACCTTGTTTATCATACTGGCGTTGACCTATGCCAGCTTTACAGCCGTAGCGGTTATCTTACAAACATTGCCATTGCTATTAACTTTGTGTTCGTTTTTGTTTCTTAAAGAGCGCGTAGGTATTCATCGTTTATCCGCTATATTGTTGGGCTTTGGCGGTATGTTGTTAATTGTTCGGCCTGGCTCCGCTGGTTTTGATGCCTCTTCTTTGCTGGCTATACTGGCTGTTATCGGTATGACCATGCGGGATTTTGGTTCGCGTTTGGTGGGCAGCCATATTTCTAATGAACGACTCGCTATTTTTGGCACTTTAGGGCAAATAATTCTCGGAATTGGCTTAATGGCTTTTGAGGAGAATCATTCAATGCCATCTGCAGAAGTCACCCTGTATTTAGTAGGTATGGTTGTGTTTGCTAGTCTGGCGATCTTGCTGGTTACCCAAGCAATGCGAACGGGAGAAATATCTGCCATTAGTCCTTTTCGCTACTCGCGTTTATTTTTTGGTTTGTTGGTGGGTGTTTTTATTCTAGGTGAAACGGTTGATCAAGTTATGATCATGGGCTCAGCAATCATCATTTTATCGGGTTTATATTTATGGCTTCGTGAGCGAAAAATAACACAAAATAATTAAACTAAATCTGGCGGAGATGGCGGGAATTGACTTGGAGTTGTAACTCATTGATAAATAAGTTATTTATTTTTTAATAATTTTATAATAAGCAATAATCACCAGTGTGTAAGAATAGGTTTATTAATGCTTTGCCAAGAGCAATAAGCCCTCCTCATTATTAGTTGGATACAATTCTTTAGCAACTTCAGGAAACAAGTAAAGTAGTTATTTATTAATTATTAAGCTGGTAGACGGCACCAATAAGACCCATATTTTTCTTTTTAGAGAGATAGACTGGTATATCAGCAAGAACTGACTGAAGTCTTCCTTTGTTTTCAAAGCTTTTTTGAAAGTCACTTTCAACAAATAAGTCTAGAAAATTTCTAATCAAATCGCTTGTAATGTAAACCCCACCAAAGGCGCCAAGAGTTAGCGCCATACTTCCAGCAACAGATCCAAATATTTTGCAAAAAATTTGAATTGTTTCTTCTTCGATTGGTTTACTCTCAGAACTTACAGCAGCAGCAGTAATCTCAGAAGATAAATTATAAACTTCGCCTCTCCCGTGAATCTGACAAAGTATCTCATACAAGTTCATTATCCCAGGGCCAGAGAGAATTCTTTCTACAGAGACATGGCCAAATTTCTTGGCAAGTAGAGTCAATATTTCAAACTCAAGCTTAGTATTTGGAGCAAAGTCAGAGTGTCCCCCCTCGCCAGAAATTGGTAGCCAACCTGAAGGTGACATAATCAAACTACAAACGCCTAAACCAGTGCCTGGGCCTATAACTAATCTTAATTTTTCGGGCCTAACAATACCCTTATTAATGACAATAATCTCCTCATCAGTAATAGTGCTGGTTGCAAAGGCCTGTGCAGTAAAATCATTAATCCAAGTGATAGTGACACCCTTTAGCACTGCCGCAACATCTGATTTATCAATAGTCCAATGGTTATTAGCAAGCTTAAAAACCCTTAAATGAGCCGTGCCAGTTGTTGCAAAACATGCTGAAACAATCTCAAGTTCTGAAAAAGAAGATAAATAAAATTTGATGACACTTTGAATTGTATCAAAATCCACACATTTGAAATTTTGAATATGTTCGATTTTTGATGAACCTGTTACTACAAGGGCGAACCTTGAATTAGTTGCACCTATATCTCCAACTAAATTATAAGACTGCTTGCTAATGATTATGCCCTCCAGCTAATATACAAACCATATATAAATTAAAATCACCCGCATTATGAACATGATGAAATACACTATCCTCAATTAGAACTATATTACTGCCTTCAATAGAAATAGCTTTATCATCACGATCCCTTTTTCACTTCTACTTATGGCGCTAAGAAAACCAAGGAAAAGCACGAGCTATTTCAACTATTGTTCATGTATAGCAAATCGCCTAAAAAATAGAATTGTATTTCATTTTAATCACATATATTCAAGCTTCATTTTTTCAGAATGTATATAGTAATCATACAACTTTAGATCAGATGCTGCAAGATTATCTAAAACAATAACAACATTTTGATGATTTTGAAGGACGCTTCCAGGACAGAAAGAGGATATAGGGCCTTCAACTAAATCTGCAACTGCTTTACTTTTGTGTTTACCTAGGCCAATGAGAATAATATTGTCAGCATCCATAATTGTTCCAATACCCAT
>CAWVVS010000081.1:0-5077 GCA_963933655.1 uncultured Candidatus Thioglobus sp.
TCCACGCCTTTTTGTGCCAATTCGACAATCTGGTTGTTGTGTAGTGAGATCACGGAAAGCACTCCTTTATTGTTGCGATTGGTTGCAAAAATAATCATACCACCATTTGGTGAAAAATAGGGAGACTCGTCCAACTTATTTTGCGTCAAAACGGTGAGATCTCGAGTTTTGATGTCGAGCAATGCTACTCGATAATCTTTACCGACACGATGTATCAGTGCCAAAGATTTTCCATCCGGGGAGAAAACAGGTTTTGCGTTGTATCTACCTTCAAAAGTAGCTCGCTTAATTTTGCCATTGGTTAGATCTTTGATATAAATTTGAACTTGACCTGAACGATTTGAAGTAAAGGCAATACTCTTACCATCAGGAGAGAAATTTGCTTCAGTATCAATAGCAACATCTTTTGTAAGCCTATCCAGATTTTGGCTTTTAAGGCTATAAAAGTAAAGGTCTTTATTACCTTTTTTTGAAATAGTTAATGCTAGGCCTTGACTATTAGGGTGCCAGCTCGGCGCTGATGCAATGCCGTCGAATTGTGGTATTTTAATTGACTTAACCCGCATGAACGGATACTTAATAAACACTTCTGAACGCCCATTTTTAAAGGAAACATAGGCAATTTTCTTCTGATCAGGAGACCAAGCAGGTGAAAGAATTGGATATGGAGACCTTACCACGGCTTGTGCATTTTGACCATCAGAATCTGAAATTTCAAGCTGATAAATCCTGCCTAGGTTTTTATCATCAGTGACTGTCACATAGCTAAGGCGAGTGTCGAACGAACCTTTTTGACCAAGCAAGATGTTGTAAATTTTGTCACTCAAGTAATGTGAAATTCTTCTAATACCGCTGTTATGTACCGCAATTTTTTTGCCGTAAAGTTTCTTCTTTGTATAAATGTCAAAAACATAGATAGTGACATTAAAGACCTTGGTGCTGACTTGTTCAACCTTGCCAAAAACAATGGCGTCTTTTCCTTGATTTTTCCAATAACTAAAATCAATTTTATTGGTAACTACATTGCTTGAACTTAGCGCATTAAACTGACCTGAACGATTCAAGTTATCTCGAATGATATTGGCGATAGTCGCACCTTGATCGGCATTGCCAACAACTTCAAATGGTGAAATAACTATTGGAAAAGCATTTTCTTCTGCCTTCACAATGGTGACTTCCAAAAGAGCATATGCAGTAGTCGAAACAAGCGCTAATAACACGGCTAAGGTTTTTAATATTTTCATTCCTTCTCCTCAATCCAGTACATCTGAATAGCTTCAAGTACTTTTTCGCCACACTGTGTATCGCCAGCGTCAAACTCATCCAACGCAAGAACAAGCTTTTGCAGGTCGACAAAATTAATTGTTAGAGGATCGACTTCCGGGTGCAATTCGTCAAGTGAGATAGCAATGTCGAGTGAATCAAGCCAAGTCATCATAAATATTATCGGACGATAAATTGTTGGAATATGAAAGAGCTCATTTTAATCAATTCAATTTAATTTAATTGATTCTTTTGATGATTCATTTCGCTTTGCAGAAATTACATCTTGAAGCTGCCTTAATCGATCCAATACATTATTAAGTTGAACAATATTAACAACATCAACAATCAAATTGATCGCTTTTTTAGAATGTGGCATGGATTGCTGCTCCAAGTGCTCAATATTCACCTCAAGTTGTGCCAACGCATTTGCAATTGTTGCTAATACGCCGCTTTGATTTTCAACCACCACACGAATCGGCGCTTGAAATACTTCACTGTCATCCGACCGCCAATCTATTTCAAGCCACTGAGCGCTTTTATTTTTTATGTGTGCAAGGTTTGAGCAGTTATTTCGGTGCATTACCATGCCTTTTTGCGTGGTTAATATTCCGGTAACGCTATCGCCTGGTATTGGGTAACAGCAATGGGCAAAATTAATCGCCATGCCTTTCGTTTTATGAATGGTTAGTGCATTAATTGTCTTTTTATCAGCGCCTTCAATGAGCTTACTCATAACAACTGCAACAAAAATCTCTGAAAGGCCGACCCTAATGTAGAGATCTCTTGAGGTAGAGCAATGTAATTCAGACAAGCATTGCGCCCATTTTTCTTTTGAAATGCTTGAAATATTTATTTTTTGATACCTCATTGCGTCTGTAATCAAATGCTTGCCAAGTTTGGCTAGATCGGATTTTGAATCATTTTTAAGTTGCGCTTTGATTGCTGCTTTCGCTTTGGATGTAGCCACCTTACTTAACCAATCAGGTTTAGGTTTTACAAAGCGACTGGTGATAATTTCAACTGTTTGGCCTGTTTTAAGCTCTGTTGACAACGACGCTGAACTGCCATTAATGGTCGCTCTTTGTGTTCTCTTGCCGACATTGGTGTGAACTGCGTAAGCAAAATCTAAAACTGTCGCCCCAAGTGATAATTGAATAATTTCACCGGTCGGTGTAAATACCAGCACTTCGTTTGAAAAAAGATCTGCCTTAGTATCTTCAAGAAAATCAATGGATGAGTTTGTGTTGTTTTGAATATCCAATAAGGAGCCTAGCCAATTTTGTGCTAATTTTTCAGATGGTTTAATTGTGTTCTTATAATGCCAATGAGCGGCAATGCCATATTCTGAAATAAAATGCATCTCTTTTGAGCGAATTTGTACTTCGATAAACATGTTTCTAGGACCAAGTAAAACGGTGTGGAGTGATTGATAACCGTTAGATTTTGGTACGGCAATATAATCTTTAAACTTTTGAGGTAAAGGTTTATATAAGCCATGCAAGATACCAAGCGCTTGGTAGCAATCTTTCGTATCATCGACTATCACACGAAAGCCGTGCATGTCTAAAACTTCAGCAAACTTCAATGACTTGTGTTTCATCTTATTGTAAGCACTGCATGGTTGTTTTTGCCTGCCCTCAATGCTGGCATGGATACCCTCAAATGTTAGTTTATTGATAATGTCAGTTTGAACAAGGGCAATTGTTTTTTTCTGATTGCCGTATTGCTTGCTAATCTTGCGCTTTAGAATAAGGTACTTGCGTGGGTGTAGTATTTCGAAACACAAGTCATCCAATTCAACTCGAATGCTGTGCAAGCCTAATCGACGTGCAATGGGCGCGTGAAGCTCGACTGTTTCTTGTGCTTTTTTAATTTGTTTTTCGCGTTTCATTGCACCTAAGGTACGCATATTATGTAGACGATCTGCCAACTTAATAATCATCACTCTCATGTCTTTCGACATTGCAAAAAATAATTTTTGGAAATTTTGAGCCTGCTTGTGCGAGCCAGAACTGAATTCCAGGTGAGTTAGGTTGGATACACCTTCGACAATATGTGCCACTTGCTCACCAAACTCTCTAGAAATATCCTCTTGGGTTACGGAGGTATCTTCAATGCAATCGTGCAAAATTGCAGCCACAATACAGTAATAATCTAGATTTAACTCTGCCAATATAAGGGCTACAGATAGAGGATGGTGAATATAGGCTTCACCTGATCGGCGAAACTGGCCCTTGTGTGCTACTTCAGCTAGCTTATACGCTTGTCTTACAATCTTAACATGCGCTTTTGACATGTATGCATCAAGTACCGAGCAAAGATCACCGATAACAGTTTTTTTTTGAAAAAAAGCGATAGACATTGAAAAATATAGTTTGCAATTAAGTAAAGATATTATAAGCAGCTGACTTGTCAACAAGCCAGTTTATACAAAGGTTTCTATCCTTTGTTGAGCCAAGTATAATTCCTTGAATAAACCTAATAAAAACCATCTCTAATGAAAAAGTTAATCTCTATCCTCTTTCTATCCTCTATTTTTCTCAGTGGCTGTAGTAGTCTTTTTTCAGACAACAAATCCGAAAGAGGCCCACTAGCCGACGGTCTTACTCCAAAAGAACTTTATGTTTTAGCGCAAGATAAATTAAGTCTGGGTTCAAACACTCAAGCTATCGAGTACTACGAGCTGATTCTTGCCGCCTATCCGGGATCAAAATATGCGATGCAAGCACAATTGGACATAGCCTATAACTATTATGAACGTGAGGAATATGCTAGCGCTGTAGCTCAGCTTGACGACTTTATAAAACGCTACCCAGCACACTCATCAACGCCTTATGCTCACTATTTAAGATGCCAGTCATTTGAAGATATTTCTCGATCTTTTCTTGACTACCTAGATTCTGATAAGGCACAGAGAGATGTTCAGAGTGTTAAAGATGCTTTTCTTTGTTACTCAGGTCTTATCGCCGAGTTCCCTCGAAGTGAATACGCTGAAAACGGAAAAACCAAATTGCCAGAATTAAAGAATGCAATGGCCCGGCATGAATTTTATGTCGCGCAATACTACACCAACAATAAGTCGAATATTGCCGCCATTAATCGCTGTCAGTATCTTATCGAACACTTTCCAAAAACACCTTCAATTCCTGATGCGTTGCATTTAATGGCATACAATTATGATGCGATTGGTGCTACCAAGTTGGCTGAAGATGCAAGAATTGTACTGAAATCTAGCTATCCTGGATACATCCCAAAGTACGAACTCGACAATTAACTGCCAACCCTTATGAATTCAACTGAGCGACTTTTTGCTATGAAAGTGTCGTTAATCATGTCGACTCGTATGCTTGGCTTGTTTATGCTCTTTCCGGTAATGAGCGTGTATGCAAAAGATTATTCGAGTACCACACCCTTCTTAATTGGGTTGGCGATTGGCATATATGGCTTAACTCAAGCTTGTTTACAAATACCTTTTGGTTATCTTTCAGATCGTTTTGGTCGTAAGCCACTACTACTTGCGGGTCTTGGTCTATTTTTATTAGGCAGCATTGTTGCTGCAAGTGCCACAGACATTATTTTTATTGTTATTGGTAGAGCCTTGCAAGGTGGTGGTGCAATTTCTGCTGTGCTCATGGCTTTTTTGGCTGATTTTATATCGGAAGAAAATCGCGCGAAAGCTAATGCTTTCGTTGGTTTTCAAATTGGTCTTGCTTTTATGTTGTCACTTTTAATAGGTCCAATTATTGCTTCAAGTGCAGGTATGTCAGGCTTGTTTTGGGTTATAGCAGGCCTTTCAATTACTGCAGCATTG
>CAWVVS010000082.1:0-5023 GCA_963933655.1 uncultured Candidatus Thioglobus sp.
ATACTTGAGGTTGATTATTTAAAGTGTCAATCAGTTCTAGATCTCTATCATCACCACCAGCAATGAGAGAGTTTGTAAGGCCGACTAATAAGAATAAGAATAGGAATATTTTTTTCATGAAAACATTTTGTATTAATTAAATTAAGTATATACGCAAAATTCCTATCTTATTTTATTTGTAAAAAAGATTGGTTTTTGGAGTGGTAAAAAAATTATGGAAATAATACGAAATTGTATTTAATGATGGCAAGGGGGGTTAAAGACACTGTGTTTCTGCTCGGTAATATCCAATATTGTGGCAGAAGGGTGAATCCTTTAAAGCATCGGATGATACAGGCGCCCTAATTTACACCGATGGCTACTTAACTACTCAAATGTTGGTGCAAAAGACATTTTTTCGATTGTTGCGAGATGTGAAATTTTTTAATTAATAAAATTTTGAGTTAAATAGTGAAGGACCTTAAACCTCTTTTTGTTGCTCGCAAGCGATGTTTATTTATTTCGTGACCAGCAAAGCAATACTTCATCAACAATAAACTCTATTGGCGTGCCCGGCGGATATTCATGTCGCCATTCCTCAGCCACTCTTCGTGCCAGTCTTTTTTCATTAGCGGCAGGAGAGGATGGAAATCTATACGCATCCCTAAACTGCTTTACGATGTTGGTCATTCTTCTTCTCATTGGCTCTCTCTAGTATAAACGTATCTGTTAATATTCATTAGCATCACTCACCCAAACCTTCCATTGTTTTTGTTAGTAGGGGTTTCTTTGTTGTTTTTCTGGCATTCTATTTTACTCGAAAAGCGCCTCATGATATTGCTCTTCAGTTGGCATGATTCTACTCGAGCATCACTATCATCGTTTTTCATTTGGATAATTATAGTTAGTTTTAGACCAATATTTTCGAATAAATGAATTTGAACAAAAATATTTTTAGTCTACAAATATATTGAAATCTTCAGTGAAAATAAAATTTAATTGTTTAGAAGTAATTAATATGTCAAAATAATATCTATAAATAGATCACAATACTCCATTAATAATATATAATCTAATTTTAAGTTGGCAAAAAATATACTTTTGTGAAAAGCGAACTAAAGATTTTAATTATGCTTGCAATAATGGCCGCAATAGTTTGGGCGTGGCTGTAAAAAGGTAAATTTAGGGTTGTTCCCAGCCACTAATCACCTTAACTTCTAGAAATTCTTCAAGACCTAAAGCACCACCCTCACGACCAATGCCGGAATGTTTATAGCCACCAAAAGGTGCGTCTATTTCAAGATTGGCTCCATTAATCTCAACCATGCCAGAGCGTAAACGTTTGGCTACACGTTTGGCTTTGTCAATATCTTGAGTTTGGATGTAGTTTGTTAAGCCAAAACACGTGTCATTGGCAATTGAAATTGCTTCTTCTTCGTCTTCAAATGGAATCATTGACAATACTGGTCCAAAGATCTCTGTTTGGGCTATGGTCATTTGATTGTGTACATTTGAGAAGATGGTAGGTTTAACGTAATAACCATTATCAAAACCTTTAGGCTTGCCTGTACCGCCAGCAACGAGAGTTGCTTTTTCATCAATACCACATTGAATTAAGTCTTGAATCTTATCGTACTGTAATTGCGAAACAACTGGACCAATGTGCTTACCTTTTTTGGTGGGGATATCAACCAATGTTTGAGCAGCAACAGCTTGTGCTTTTATTATGGCCTGTTCATAAATGCTATTTTCAACCAGCATTCGCGTGGGTGCATTACAAGATTGTCCAGAATTACTAAAACAATGCTTAACGCCACGCTCAACAGCATTATCGTCAGCGTCAGCAAAAATAATATTAGCGCCTTTCCCGCCTAATTCTAAGCCGATTCTTTTGAAGTCATCAGCTGCATTGTGTGAAATTAACGCGCCTGCTCGTGTTGAGCCGGTAAATGACACCATATCAACATCTGGGTGCGAACTTAGCTGAGAGCCCACGCCCAAGCCATCTCCGTTCACAAGATTAAAAACACCAGGAGGTAGACCTGCCTCATCAACCATCTCAGCAAAAACCATAGAGGAGAGTGGGGCGATTTCAGAGGGTTTTAGCACCATCGTGCAGCCGGTAGCAATTGCAGGAATAACTTTAAGTGTTACTTGATTGATGGGCCAATTCCATGGTGTGATTAATGCACAGACACCCTTGGGCTCAAAGACCAGGCGATTATCCAGTGCGTGACTGCCCAGAGGTTTTTCAAATTCAAAAGTTTTGAGTTTATTAATAAAAGATTTGATGTGCCCAGCACCAGTACCAGTTTGCGGACTAACCGCAAAGTCAATTGGTGCACCCATTTCGAGCGAAATTGCCTCGGCCATGTCGGACCATCGGCGTTTGTAGATGCTATAAAGAGCTTCCAATACTTCAATCCTTTCTTCTCTTGAAGATGTACTCCAAGTGGTTAGGGCATTTTTAGCTGAACTTACCGCGAAGTTCGTGTCGGCCTCTGAGCCTAGAGAAATTTTGGCACAGACACTTTCGTCTGCAGGGTTAATTACATCAAAGTCGTTAGTCTGACTAGGATCAACCCAGGCGCCATTGATGTAGAATTGTGTTCGATTTAGCATAACTCCCTCGAGCAATCAAAAAGGGAATTATGCTATACCTTTGCCAAGCGGTCAACTGCTAATTTAATGTTATCCATGCTGGTTGCAAAAGAGAAGCGTGCATAACCCGGAGAACCAAATGCTGAGCCCGGCACAAGGGCAATGTTCAGAGTTTCTAAACAATAGGTTGCAAATTCAACATCATCAGCGAGACCAAGGCGGTCAATCAAGCCTTGTACTCTAGGGAATGAGTAGAAAGCACCACCGGATTGAGGGCACTCAATACCATCGATAGCATTAAGGCCTTCAACAATATAATCGTATCTTCCTTTAAAAGTTTTAACCATTTCATCAATAAATGATTGATCACCAGTAAGTGCTTCAAGGGCTGCTGCTTGTGCTACTGAGCAGGGATTAGAGGTGGATTGACCTTGGATTTTCTTCATTGATTTAATGATGACCTCGGGACCTGCTGCGTAACCAATGCGCCAGCCTGTCATTGCATAGGCTTTAGAGACGCCATTGAGAATCATCGTACGGTCTTTTAATGCTGGACACGCCATAACAATATTCACAAAATCTTCATCACCCCAGCGAATGTGCTCGTAAATATCATCCGTTAATACAATGATTTGTGGGTGTCTCATCAAAACAGCGCCTAAAGACTCAAGCTCTGATTTTGTGTAAACAGTCCCAGTAGGATTTGAAGGGCTTGTGAGTACTACTAATTTCGTTTTAACGTTGATTGCAGATTCAAGCTGTTCAGGTGTAATTTTAAAGTTCTGCTCAAGGTCAGTTTTAATGATTACTGGTGTTGCATCACCAAGAATAACGATGTCTGGATATGACACCCAATAAGGCGCTGGAATAACTACCTCATCACCCTCATTCAGTATTGCCTGACAAAGGTTGTAAAAAACTTGTTTACCACCAGAGGAGACCATAACCTCATTCATAGAGTAACTTAAGTTATTTTCTCTTTCAAATTTTTCGCAGATTGCTTTTTTTAGTTGTGGGGTGCCGTCGACTGCGGTGTATCGAGTTTCTCCAGATTTGATGGCATGAATACCCGCCTCTTGGATGTTAAGCGGTGTATCGAAGTCTGGCTCGCCTGTGCCCATTGGTACAATTTGAATGCCTTGAGCTTTTAATTCGTTGGCTTTTGCAGTGACTGCAAGAGTGGCAGAAGGCTTAATTTTTTGGACTCGATTTGATAGGATGCTTGACATTTACTGTAGTGAAGAATTAGTTTAAAATTAAACGTTCATTTTAAAGAAAAAAGCACTAAAAGTGGCTAGAAAATTTCAGCTAAAATCTGCCTTCTCTCCGAAAGGAGATCAGCCCCAAGCGATTAATACTTTGATTGATGGAATCAATGCTGGTGCCAAATATCAAACGCTTCTCGGCGTCACTGGTTCGGGTAAAACCTTTACCCTGGCCAATGTCATAGAACAAACACAAAAGCCAAGTCTTATTATGGCACCCAACAAAACACTTGCAGCGCAGCTTTATAGCGAAATGAAGGAGTTTTTTCCAAAGAATGCGGTTGAGTATTTTGTCTCTTATTATGACTATTATCAACCGGAAGCCTATGTTCCAGCATCGGATACTTACATAGAAAAAGACGCGTCTATTAATGAACAAATTGAGCAAATGCGTCTGTCAGCTACAAAAGCCCTTCTTGAACGGCGAGACGTCATTATTGTCGCCAGTGTTTCTGCGATTTATGGCTTGGGTGACCCTGACAGCTATTTGAAGATGCTTTTGCATCTAACGGTGGGCGAGGTGACTAAACAAAGGGAAATTCTTTCTCGACTTTCAGAAATGCAATACAACCGTAATGACGTTTCATTGACTCGAGGCCATTTTCGAGTCAAAGGTGAAATTATTGATATTTTTCCGGCAGACTCTGAAGAGCGTGCATTAAGAGTTGAAATGTTTGACGATGAGGTTGAGGCCTTGTCTTGGTTTGACCCTTTGACCGGTGAAAAAATTAAAGCACTTCAAAGAATAACCATTTATCCAAAAACGCATTACGTTACACCAAAATCTAAAATACTCAGTGTGCTTGATGACATTAAGGCAGAGCTTGTTATTAGAAAGAAAGAATTGTTAGCGCAAAACAAACTGGTTGAAGAGCAGCGTCTTTCACAGCGTGTTGTTCTGGATGTCGAAATGATGCGAGAGTTGGGTTACTGCACTGGTATTGAAAATTACTCGCGCTACCTATCCGGGAGAAAAGCGAGTGAACCACCACCGACTTTGTTGGATTATCTACCAAAAGATGCACTGGTTATATTGGACGAGTCGCATGTAACTGTTAGTCAAATTGGCGGCATGTACAAAGGTGACAGATCACGAAAAACCACATTAGTTGATTTTGGTTTTCGTCTACCTTCGGCGCTCGATAATCGTCCTTTGCGCTTTGATGAGTTTTCTGAAC
>CAWVVS010000083.1:0-4959 GCA_963933655.1 uncultured Candidatus Thioglobus sp.
GGGGGTCAATGCCAAAGGGGTCTTTTACTGCTGTCGAACTTTCATACCCATTATGTCGCATTCTGGCGGTGGTTCTATAATCAATATTGGCTCTACCAGTGGCCATGTCGCAGATCCCGAAATGGCGCTTTATAATGCTTCAAAAGCTTTTGTTCATGGTTTAACACGCTCGATAGCTATTGATCACGGAAAACAAGGAATTCGTTGCAATGCAATTTGTCCAGGCTGGGTTTTGACCGGTTTAGCAGATGCAGCTTTTGAGCTGGCAAATAATCCAGAGGCAGCAAAAGAAGATGCCCTTGCAAGGCATTATATTGGTCGCTTTGGGCAGCCAAGCGATATTGCTAATATGGCGCTTTGGTTGGTCTCAGATGATGCTGGCTATGCCACGGGACAAATGTTCACTGTAGATGGTGGCCTAACAGCCGCTTCACCGGTGAACCCTGGATTGTTTTAAGGTTTTGTAGTTGTTAACAAAACACTGATTATTTGCACGCAGTCGACTTTCAAAATCTTCACGATTGTGATAACCACCACACAGTTGACGGTATCCACTCAGCGCAGCACGACCGTGCAACAATCGCCAATTGTCAAAAGTTAGAATCGTGCCGGGATTGAGGCAGTATTGAAACTGGCGTTTTTTCTGATGAGCCAAACGATAAAAAATTCCGTAGGCTTCGTAAAAACACTCCATTTCATCATTCTGTAATCTAAAAGGTGCACGATCATGGTTGTTAAAGCTGACTTGGAGTACCTCTCCATCGTTGTTTGTGCGGAAGACCGACCTATGTGTTTCAAGGTGAATGTTGTCACCGATATAGCGCCCAGGCACTTGAACATCACAAAGTGTTGTAAAAGCTTGAGGGTGCTGTTGTTGCATCTCGTCTGCAATTGCTAGTCCATCAATAAACTGGTTGTCTCCACCTGTAGCTTTTCTTTGTAAGCAATGTAAAGTCTGAAGACCCGGCGCATCATGAACATAAGTGCCATCCGTATGTGGCTCGATTTCTAAGGAGGTGTACGCTGTATCATCATGATCAGAAGCTTTGTTATCCCAAACACTAAATGTGCCAAAGATTGAATTCCGTATATAGGCAATTTTCTCCATCATTGCTTGAGTTGCTTCTGGCGTAGCAGGGGAATTATGAACCAAAACAAAACCAACTCTTTGGATGTGATTGAGCCAAGTTTTAACACCGTCATCATTCATTAGGGCTTCATAAGTCATTTCTGGTATGACGTTAATATCATCTGCATTGTGCCAAATTTCAGCTGATCTTAACGGTTTAATTTGTGAAAAAAATGGAGTTCCCATTGACCGCAGCAATGCATAAGAAAGAGCGCTTTGACTATTATCGGACCAGTGGATACGTACTTGTTCTTTGCTTTCGTCAATAGAGAGCCGATCCACAGCATGGTTAAGAGGGGTACTAAACGTATCAATTTGTCGTTGTAGCGTCCCAGGATGCAAGTCTTTCACATCCTCACTATGATCTCGTACCCAATGCCAGAGATAGTTACTAGTTGTGCCATTATTCCATTGAACTTTTAGACTATTTGTAGTTGCATTTATTGATTTAATAACCATCAAAACCTCCAATATTAATTTGTAATTTTCCTCGTAATTCAATTGAACGCAACAAGTAATTGTTATTTATTTGACAAGTTAATATTTAAAGCGTATTATTTTTGATTGAACGTTTAATCAATAAAAAATAATGCCTAAAATTGGAATGCCGGATATACGTCGGCCACAATTAATTAAAGCAAGTATTAGGGTGATCGGCCAAGTAGGGATGTCGCGAGCGAGTGTGGCTGTTATCGGTCGAACTGCAGGAGTATCTCCAAGCATTATTAACCATTATTTTGGCGGCAAGGATGGTTTGTTGGAGGCAACAATGCGTTTTATCTTAAAAGATCTATCCGATATAACGCGCTTAACGCTAGATAAAACAACCAAAGAGGATCCTTTGGGACGCGCTCTTGCCATTGTAGAATCTAACTTTAGTGGCGGTCAAGTCAGTTCCGATATTACCTCAACCTGGCTGGCTTTTTGGTCTCGAGCAATGCATGATCCAGCACTTTATCGCCTGCAACAAGTTAATGAGAAGCGCCTTTTGTCTTATTTGCGCTTTGAGTTAAAACGCATGTTGCCAGTAGACGAGGCTAGGTCTGTTGCAATCGCTGTAGCAGCATTGATCGACGGCATGTGGTTGCGTGGCGCTTTGACACCCCAAGGTATCAATCCAAAGCAAGCCGAACAAATTATTGGTGATTATATTAAATCAAAAGTGCCTGAACGCTTTATTTCAATTCACCAGAAAACAATTAGGAAAAGTAATTAATATGCAGCAACATCTTTATATTCATGGCGCCTACGTTAAAGCGACCTCTGATGAGGTTTTTGATACCATTAACCCCGCCACTAACCAAGTTATTTGCGAGATCGATCAGGCCAGTGAAGTCGATGTTGAAAAAGCGGTGATCTCTGCAGAGCAAGGTTTTGCCGTTTGGTCGGCAATGTCTGCGATTGAGCGCAGCCGTATTCTTTTAAAAGCAGTGGTTATTTTGCGCGAACGCAATGATGAGTTGGCCGCCTTGGAAGTGCTGGATACTGGAAAGCCCCTGCAAGAAGCTAATTGTGTTGATATTCACAGTGGTGCTGATGTTATTGAATATTATGCTGGTTTAGTTCCTGCATTGCAAGGCACTCAGCAAGATTTGGAGCGCAATACTTTCTTTATCTCCAAACGCGAGCCCCTGGGTGTTTGTGCGGGTATTGGCGCTTGGAATTATCCAATACAAATTGCTATGTGGAAGTCTGCTCCGTGTTTGGCAGCTGGTAATTCGATGATATTTAAGCCCTCTGAGGAAACACCGTTAAGCGTATTAAAACTGGCCGAAATATACACAGAAGCTGGAATACCCTCCGGTGTTTTTAATGTTGTATTGGGTGATTATCGCGTTGGTCAATATTTATCTCGCCACCCACGTATTGCAAAAATTTCGTTCACCGGCGGCTGTGAAACCGGAAAAAAAGTCATGGTTGACGCTGCTGAAACAATTAAAGAAGTAACCTTGGAATTGGGTGGAAAATCACCTCTGATCGTGTTTGATGATGCCAACTTAGACAATGCCGTTTCCGGGGCTTTATTGGGTAATTTTTATACTCAAGGAGAGATTTGTACTAACGGCACTCGAGTGTTTGTTCAAGCAGGTGTTTACGATGAATTTATAGAGAAAGCACGCAGTCGAACCGAAGCTATAAAAATTGGCGATCCAATGGATTTAGAAACTCAAATGGGCGCGTTGATTAGTGCAAGTCATTTTGACAATGTGATGGCTTATATTGAGCAAGCTAAAGCAACTAATGCGCGTTTGGTTTGTGGCGGCAATCGATATGAATCTGACAGCACTCGCGATGGATTTTTTGTTGAACCAACAATATTTGCTGATTGCGACGATGACATGACGATTATTAAGGAAGAAGTTTTTGGACCAGTAATGGCCGTTCTTCGATTTGAGGATGAAGATGAAGTGATTGCTCGGGCCAACGATACCAACTTCGGTTTGGCCGCAGGTGTTTTTACTCAGGATATCAGTCGTGCGCATCGCGTTATCAATCAGCTGCAAGCTGGTATTTGCTGGATTAATAGTTGGGGTGATTCGCCTGCAGAGATGCCAGTGGGTGGTTATAAGCAATCCGGCATTGGCAGAGAAAATGGTCCTGAAACATTAAAAAGTTACACCCAAGTCAAGAGTGTTTTCATCCGATTGGATGATGTAGAAAGTCCTTTCTAAATTCAAACAAGCATAAGAAAAAAATAAATAAATGAAAAAAAGATTTGATTATATTATTGTAGGCGCTGGTTCAGCAGGGTGTGTATTAGCTAATCGCTTGAGCGAAGATGGCGAACATCAAGTTCTACTTTTGGAAACGGGCGGCAGTGATAGGAGCATTTTTATTCAAATGCCAACGGCACTTTCCTATCCGATGAATACTGAAAAATTTTGTTGGCAATTTTATTCTCAGCCAGAGCCGTTTCTCAATAACCGAGAAATGCATTGCCCCCGGGGCAAAGTGCTGGGCGGTTCGTCTTCGATCAATGGTATGGTTTATGTTCGAGGACATGCTCGTGATTATGATCAGTGGCAAAAAGAGGGTGCTCATGGTTGGTCGTATGCCGATTGCTTGCCGTACTTTAAGCGTAGCGAGTCATGGCAAGGCGGCGAGAGTGAGTATCGTGGTGGTAGCGGTCCTGTAGCAACTTGTGGCGGAAATAACATGAAACTCAGCCCTTTGTATCAAGCTTTTATTGATGCCGGAGTAGAAGCGGGTTATCCTAAAACAGATGACTACAATGGCGAGCAGCAAGAAGGGTTTGGAGCGATGCACATGACGGTGGATAAAGGTGTTCGTGCATCCACTTCAAATGCTCACCTTAAGCCGGCATTAAAAAGAACAAATTTAACCTTGATAACGGGTGCGGTTGTTGAAAGGGTCTTACTAGAAGACAAGGTAGCCGTTGGAATTAAATATCGTAAAAATAGCCATGATATCGAGATTCATGCGACTAAAGAAGTGATATTGAGTGCGGGTTCGATCGGGTCTCCTCAAATTCTGCAACTGTCGGGCATTGGACCTCGTCAAGTATTGGCGGATGCTGGAGTCGAGTGCCTACATGAGCTTCCAGGTGTCGGTGAAAATTTGCAAGATCATCTAGAGGTGTATTTTCAGTACAAGTGCAAACTACCAATTACACTTAATGGAAAACTGAATTTGTTTTCTAAATTCATGATTGGTGTGCGCTGGGTGTTGCTGAAAACCGGTTTAGGCGCGACCAATCATTTTGAATCTTGTGGCTTTATTCGCTCTAGAGCTGGCCTGGAGTGGCCGAATATTCAATATCATTTCTTGCCAGCAGCTATGCGCTATGACGGCAATGCCGCTTTTAAGGG
>CAWVVS010000084.1:0-4888 GCA_963933655.1 uncultured Candidatus Thioglobus sp.
CCGTGGATGTGTCTGGGTTTGAGGTGTAGAGGTAAACTTTTGATGCACCACCTGTGGCTAAAATTGTTTTGCTTGAAATAAAAGATGAAACCTGGCCATTTTTTTTGTCATAAACATAAGCGCCAAAGCATTGTTTATCCTTCATTAATAGATCAATGGCTGTGTGGTGTTCAAAAAGCGTAATATTGGTTTTTTGACGCACTTGCAGCAGTAAATTTGTTTGCACGGATTGGCCAGTTTTATCTGCCACATGAGCAACGCGTTTGGCGCTATGACCACCCTCGGTTGTGAGATCATATTCTTTGCCTTGGTGCGAAAATTCTACCCCTGCTTTTTCTAAATCTTTAATGGCGTTTGGTGCTTGTTCAACCATAAATCGAATGCTTTGTTCGTTTCCTAAGTCAAAGCCTGTTTTTATAGTATCTTGAATGTGAGAATTGAAATCATCGTCAGAATCGAGTACTGCAGAGATGCCACCCTGCGCATAATATGAGGAGCCTTCTAAAAGCTGATCTTTGGCAATTAATGCTATTGATAAATCCTCTGAAAGCTGTATTGCGCTCATCAATCCAGCCGCACCAGAGCCGATAATAAGAACGTCAAATTGGTAAGTTTTTGGCATAAATAATTGAAAAAATTGGGGTTAAAATTCGATTAATTTAGTAAAAAAATAAATGAAAAAGAAAGTTATATTTAGTATTTATTTGCGTATATAATACGCGCCTGAGTTAAACCCTACTAGTTAACTTATCTCTCCTTTAGTATAGTAGACTAAACCCGCACTCTTATTCGAGGCGGGTTTTTTATTGCACGCTCATTTATTTTCCCATTTTTGGTTTAAATATTAACAGCAGTTTTGGCAACAAAGTTAGGTTCGCAAGAACGGAGCTAAGCATAGCAATTGCAGTAAAAATACCAAAGTAAATACTAGGGATAAAATTAGACAGTGCCAGCACCAAAAAACCGAAAGCAACTGTGATGGATGTATAGAACATCGCAAGGCCGATGGATGCGTGTGAGCGATACATAGTCGCTAGGTAATCCTGATCAACTTTAAACTCAGATTTAAAGCGATGAATATAGTGAATAGCATTGTCCACACCAATTCCAATGGCGATTGCGGCAATGGTAATTGTCATCAAATCGAGTGGAATGTTGGCAATTCCCATAATGCCTAAAATAAGCAGTGAGGGAAGAGTGTTGGGTATCAATGCCAGAATAGAGAGACTAATTGATCGGAAGATTAATAAAAACATCGCAAAAATCATTGTAAAGACCAATGCAATGGTTTTGATTTGAGCCTCGAATAGGCTTTGCAGTAAATTGTTATACAGAACAAACATACCCGTCAACCTAAAACTGTCTGGTTCGAGGTTAAATTTGTTAATAAGGTGCGCTCTTACTTTATTAATGAGATCGTCTCTTTTGAGTGAGATGTCGGTCTCTTGAATACGCGCAACTATTCTAATTTGGTTTTCCGATTCGGATAGATAAGGTTCCAGTAGTTGCTCTCTGGCAAACTCTGGCATTTGGTTTTTAGCCAACATTAATAAAAAACCATTCGGTGGTATGCCGGCATTGGCTTGTGCGAGTATTTGCATCAGCGTATCAATTGACAATACCTTGCCTGTAGCATCTAACTTATCTAGATACTGGTGAATGTTATGGATATCTTCACGCAAGAAGCTATCTACCCAGAAGGCGCTAGCCATGTCATCAAAGACAATTTCAAGCGACATCGTACCACCCAGTTGCTGGTCAATTAGGCTCAAGCCTTGATTGATTTCAGTGGACTTCTTAAAATAATCGATGAAGCGATTTTCAACGCTTAATTTACTAACACCAATCAGAGCTATGGTGATGATAAGAATCAGTGCAATGATGAGTTGGTTGCCGTATTGATGGGTGAAATTAGCGAGTTTTTTAGTGAAAGCGAACTCAGTAGAATGCTTATTAACTTTTAGCGACGGCAGTAAACTCATCAGTATCGGGAAAGCCGAGAAGGAAAGTAGCATGGCAATAGTAACGCCGATGGCCATCATCCAACCAAAGTCAATGACAGGGCGTACATTGCTAATCATTAGTGAAGAAAATGCAACGATTGTTGTCAACGTTGTGAATAAGCAGGGTTTGAACATTTGTTGCAAAGTGAGCAGAGTTAAATCGTTGATATTGGCTTCAGGTGCTTGTTGGGCGAGCTCTTTAAATCTCACCACCAAATGAATGGTGATTGAGAGTGTCATCACAAGCAGGAGTGAGAAAAAGTTAGAGGAGATGATGGTAACTTTCCACCCCAAAACACCCAGTATGCCCGTCATCATTAGCGCACCTATAATGCTGATACCAATTGGCAATAAAACCCACCTTATGCCTCTAAAAATAAGGGCCAGCATGATCGACATCACAAGCACTACAGCAAGACTAAAGAAAACAAGGTCGTTTGCAATGTAGGCAATGATGTCATTTCTAATCAGTGGTACGCCACCTAAATAAAGCTGAGCAGTGTTAGTGTAATTTGCCATTATTGCTCTAATTTTTTGTACCGACTCTGCCAGCACATCGTTATCCCCTTCAGTTGATTGGTTTACTTCTTTAAGATCAATCAGTAGTGCTGTTGTTTTTCCATCAAGACTGACTAGATTATTAGCATAAAGTGGGCTACTGTTGAATTCGTTCGCAACAATTGACATATCAGCTTTGTAATTATCAATGGTGATTTCAACACCGGTTAACTCTACCAGCGACAGCGGCGGGGATTGAAACAAAGGTACATCAAGAATTGAGGAAACTGCGGTCACGCTTTCAAGCGCGAGAATGTCATCTCTAAGTGTTCTCAAATAATGAATCTGTTGAGAGTCTAAAACACCATCTTCGGTGGTGTAGCTAATAATAAGCGAGTTGGACGATTGAAAGGTTTCCTGGGTTTGTTCGTATAGAGCAAGATTGTTATCACCCTCAAGCGCTAACGAGTCTGACGAAGCGTCTAGAGAGAAGTGTGGAATTTGCGATAGTAGCGCACCGACCAAGACCAGTAGTAGTGCTAATGCTAATGCTGATTTATTAATCAGGAAGTTGAAAATAGAATTCAACATAGTTATACTTTTGTTAAAAAGCGAATACTACAGCTGGCTCTTGGCCTTCCATATAATCTAAATGGGTTTCAAAAATTGATTTTGTTCGCCACTCGGTTTCACTAATTCTGGTGATAAGTGTTGCCTGCATTTTATTTTTGACACCAATAACAGCAAACAGTCTGCCACCGGTATTGAGTAATGCATTAAATTTTTTACTCTGCTTGTTTAATGAGCATCCAAGGACAATGACGTCGTATTTTTGGTTTGAGAAGTCAGTTGTTGAAGCATCTGAGACTTGTAAATCAACATTATTTAAAGCAAGTGATTTTAGATTTTCTTTGGCAGAAGTGGATAGTGCTTGATCAACTTCAATACTGACAACACGACCAGCAAGCTTGCCAAGTACCGCTGTGAAATAACCACTTCCCGTACCAATTTCTAGAACGCTCTCGTCGCTTTGAACATCAATAGAATCCAGAATTCTACCTTCAATTTTCGGCGAGAGCATTTTGGCGCTGCTGGTGAGGGGGATTTCAATATCAGCAAAAACAAGACCTTGAAAATTTTCAGGCACAAAATTTTCGCGTGGTACGTCGCTCAAAGCTTGATTAGCCCGCACATTAAGACCACCCCAAGGGCGGACTTGCTGCTCAATAACGTTTTTTCTAGCTTTTGTAATATCCATGTTGTTTCCTATTTTTTCTTTCTTGGCGGCATTAGGTCAGTGATTGTGCCTTCCGCCATTTCAGCCGCAAAAGCGGTCGTTTCCGAAAGTGTTGGATGGGCGTGCACTGTGAGTGCAATATCACTCATATCACAACCCATTTCAATGGCTAGAGTTGCCTCTGCTATGAGCTCACCCGCGTTGGTGCCACAGATACCCATGCCGAGTATTTTACCGTTTGCACTATCGAATAAGCCTTTTGTTACACCCTCGCTTCGACCAATACTTAGACTTCGGCCAGATGCTGCCCAGGGGAACACACCTTTTTCATAAGAAACACCTTCTGCTTTCAATTCTTTTTCAGTTTTACCGGTCCAGGCTACCTCAGGATCGGTGTAGGCAACGGATGGAATAGTTAGCGCATCAAAACCAGACTTATGTCCACAAATAACTTCAGCTGCCACTTTGGCTTCGTGAACAGCCTTATGTGCCAGCATTGGTTGACAAACAACATCACCAATGGCATAAATATGCTCAACATTGGTTTTCATTTGTCTGTCAGTTGCGATAAAGCCGCGTTCGTCTACAGATACCCCCGCCTTATCTGCACCAATTAGTGCGCCATTTGGTGAGCGACCCACGGATACCAACACTTTGTCAAATGTATCAGTTTCAGGAGCGCCTTTGCCATCAAAGCAAACTTTAATGCCTTTTTTTAAAGCCTCCATTTTGGTAACTTTGGTATTCAGGTAAATATTCGCATAGCTCTTTTTAATGCGTTTGAATAGCGGGTTGACTATGTCTTTATCTGCGCTTGGAATTAACTGCTCCGCCAATTCAACGATGGTGATTTCACTACCAAGAGCTTCGTACACTGTGGCCATTTCAAGGCCAATAATACCTCCACCAACAACCAGAAGTCGTTTCGGAATATCACTTAGCTCTAAGGCATCGGTAGAGTCCATTACGCGATCATCCTCAAAGGGGAAGCTTGGAATTTTTGTTACTCGAGAGCCTACAGCAATAATACAATCTTCAAACTCAATGACTTCGTCTTCGCCTTCAATACTCACTTGATTGTTTGAGATAAACTGCGCATAACCAGTGATTACATTAACTTTTCTGGCTTTGGCTAACGCTTTAATGCCGC
>CAWVVS010000085.1:0-4870 GCA_963933655.1 uncultured Candidatus Thioglobus sp.
AGGGCAAACAGAATTTTGACCGAAATACTATATTTGGCTTTAAATGTCACCAATAATGCTACAAAAATAACCAATATTGCAGCCATCTCAATAGTGTTTAATTGGAGGGTATTTTTTGTTGAAAAAACAACAAGTCCAATTAAGAAAAAAAGGGCATTAAACAACATCAGATGGTTCGATGCTATGACATTGATGGTATTGAAAAAATGGACAGCTTATAATTATCATAAATTTCCGTGAAACACTTGATTTAGCACGATAAACATCAAAAGTTATCCGCCATTTTTAAACTGATTCAATCACTGGGTTATTTTCAACATTATTCATTCTCTGACATAAACATAAGTATTTGATTTATAACAAAAAAAAACTTATGATTAATTATTAACCAAAACCGTAATAAAGCCTATTGTGATGCAATATTCTTAGCAAAATTAGGAGATATAAACAGAGTTATCAACAGTTTTGTGAGTAAGTCCATTAAGCCTTGATTTAACGGTAATTTGTGTTGCTCAAATTAGCACTGCAGAAATTTTCGTAACCAATTTTTTGGCAATAATAATTTTGCTGGTTTTGTTAATTTTTTCACAGCCATTCTTGGTAATAAAGAAAACCTCGTTTTGATCGGATTTGAGGCCTATTTCTGAATTTGAAACATCATTGAGAATGATGGCGTCACACCCCTTGTTTTTAAGCTTATTTTTAGCATTTTCGATAAAATTTTCTGTTTCAGCAGCAAAGCCAATACAAATCGGTTTATTTTTCAGTTGACAGACATTTGCCAAAATATCAGGGTTTCTTACAAAATCAATTGTTAGTTTTTCGGAATTTTTTTTGATTTTGTTTTTTGCAATATTTGCTGGTCGATAATCGGCAACAGCTGCGCAAGAAATAAATATGTCTTGCTCGGCAATGTTATCCATTACAGTTTGATGCATTTCCTCAGCATTTGATACAACAATGGCTTCTGCTCGGGACTCTATCACTACTGAAATGGCACCAATAATCAATTTTACAGTTGCACCTGCTTCGATACAGGCTGTTGCTAAAGCCATCCCCATTTTGCCACTACTATGATTCGAGATAAATCGAACTGGATCGATTGCCTCAATAGTGGCACCCAGTGTAATCATAACATTCTTACTTGCAAGTTGGGTATTTTGAAATAAGTTAGCGACTTGTAATGCAATAGAGACTGGCTCCGCTAAGCGACCTTCGCCAACATCGCCACAGGCTTGTTCACCAAATTCTGGCTTTGCAATCAACATGTTTCGACCCTCCAACAGCTTTAGGTTGTCTTGGGTTGCCATTGACGCATACATTTGCTGATTCATAGCAGGTGCAATAAGAACTTTTGCTTTTGACGCCAATATCAAAGTTGTTAATAAGTCATCAGCCTTACCATGACAAAGTTTGGCGATTGTGTTGGCAGAAGCGGGTGCAATAACAATGGCGTCGGCCCATCTCGCTAGTTCGATATGTCCCATTGATAGTTCCGCTTCTTTGTCCCAAAGATTGTTATGCACTTTATTTTTTGAAACGGTTTGCAGCGCTCTTTCACTGACAAATTCAGCACCACCGGCTGTCAGTACCACGCGTACTTCAGCGCCTAAGTCTTGCAGACGCCTAACGATGTCAGGTGATTTATAAGCAGCGATTGAGCCACTAATACCTAATAAGACATTTTTGTTGGTTAAGATTTTCATTCGAAACTCGCTGTTATTTTCATATCAACACCAATTTGCCGATGATCATTGATTTTTAGAGCAACCTTATTGGTTATTGTTGTAATGGGTAATTGCATCATTGAGCTAGCATCACTGCCAAGCAGGACTGGTGCTGTATAAATTACTAACTCATCAATCAAACCAGCTGCCTGCATCGAGCCGTTAAGCCCAGAACCAGCCTCTAGGAGCAATGTATTAATACCAAGCTCGCCAAGCTTGAGTAGGGCGGCTTTTAGGTCAACCTTGCCATCCTTCGTTGTTTGGCAATTATCATTATTAATTATCAGTGTCTCGGCATCATTCGAAAAAATCTTCAGATTTTTGTCGGTAATTTGATTGTTACTATCGATCACAACCCGAAGTGGAGTAATAGTGCTATTTGGTAATCTTGCTGTTAAGTTTGGATTGTCTATCAAAACAGTGCCTGAGCCGGTCATAACAGCTTGGTTGTCTCTTCTTAGTTTGTGCACGTCTACTCTTGACGCTTCGCAAGTGATCCATTTGCTCTCGCCACTTGCCATTGCAGTTTTACCATCGAGGCTCATTGCGATCTTACTGGTGACAAATGGCATATCAGTATGCATTCGTTTGATAAAACCACGATTCAGTGTTTTGGCTTCATTTTCTAGCAAGCCAACTTCAACTTCAATACCAGATTTTTGCAGCAATTGAACACCTTTGCCTTCCACTAATGGATTAGGGTCTAGTGTTGCAATGATGACCTTGGTTGCACCTGAGTTAATTATCGCGTCAGCGCAAGGTGGCGTCTTCCCATGATGTGAGCAAGGTTCAAGCGTAACATACATTGTAGCCCCATTTGCCTGGCCGCCAATTTGTGCTAACGCATTGGCTTCGGCGTGACCTTTGCCAAATTCTTGGTGGTAATCTTGAGCGAGTATTACACCGCTGCGTGCAATAACACAACCGACCATTGGGTTAGCGTGCACAGTGTGTCGACCTTTGCTCGCAAGTTGTAGTGCAAGTGTCATACATTGTGTGTCTTCTGCTGTGAAAGGCATTATAATAATTCGAATTATTTAATCAATATTTTACTCGGGAGAAACGTGTGGATGAACAGAAAAAACAGGCACTAAAAGCAGCACTTGCTCAGATTGACAAACAGTTTGGCAAAGGCTCGGTGATGTTTTTGGGTGACGATGAGGCTAAATCCGACATTGAGGCGGTATCAACCGGCAGTTTGACCCTTGATATTGCGCTTGGAATTGGTGGATTACCGAGAGGTCGTGTCGTTGAAATTTACGGTCCGGAATCTTCAGGAAAGACAACGTTAACTCTGCACGTAATTGCTGAAATGCAAAAAATTGGCGGTACGGCAGCCTTTATTGACGCAGAGCATGCACTAGACCCCCAATACGCTAAACGCCTCGGTGTTAATACCGATGAGCTGCTGATATCACAACCAGATACTGGCGAGCAGGCTCTAGAAATTACTGATATGCTGGTACGCTCTGGTAGTGTTGATGTTGTTGTTATCGATTCGGTTGCGGCGCTTACACCAAAAGCTGAAATTGAGGGCGAGATGGGTGCTTCACATATGGGTTTGCAAGCCAGACTGATGTCACAAGCGCTACGAAAGCTCACTTCTAACATCAAGAAAACCAACACCATGGTGATCTTTATTAACCAACTACGGATGAAGATCGGTGTGATGTTTGGCAATCCTGAAACTACTACTGGTGGTAATGCACTTAAATTCTACGCTTCGGTTCGTTTGGATATTCGTCGCATTGGTGCGATTAAGAAAGGCGATGAAATTTTGGGTAATGAGACTCGTGTCAAAGTATTAAAAAACAAAGTGGCACCACCGTTCAAAAAAGCAGAATTTCAAATTCTCTATAATCATGGTATTTCAAGAGAGAGTGAAGTTATTGATTTGGGTGTCGAGCTGGGTTTTGTTGAAAAAGCAGGCGCTTGGTATAGTGCTGGAGGGGAGCGTATTGGTCAAGGAAAAGACAATGCAAGAGATTACTTAATAGCCAATCCTGAGCTTGCGCAATCCCTTGAGGCGCAAATCCGTGAAAAATTGATGGGCGGTGATGATGGAGATTCAGCAGAGTAAAGACGCAGAGTGTTATGCTGCTGCAATGCGAATGCTTGTTAGACGCGAGCATTCGCAATTAGAACTTAGGCAAAAACTCCAACTTAAAGACTTTGACGGTACTATTATTGCTAACGCAATAGACTTATTGGTTGAGCAGAATTATCAAAGTGATACGCGTTTCGCCCAAGATTTTATTGTCATGCGCTTTAACCAAGGCAAGGGTCCTATTAAGATTACCGCCGAGCTCAAAGGGCGTGGTATCGAGCATTTTGATTTATCTATTTTTGATTGGTTTAAATTAGCAAGAAATATCAGAGTAGCAAAGTATGGTGATGACTTACCGACCGATTATAAAGAAGTTGCCAAGCAAAAACGTTTTCTTCAATCTCGAGGATTTGGTTTTGACCAAATCAACCACGCTTTTTCTGACTAAAGCGACATTCAATGCAATCAAAGAGTAACCAAACCAAGGCTTATGATTTTAAAACCAGAGATATTAAGGTTTTAAAAAAGCTCTTGCCTTATTTGCTTAAAATGCGCACTCGCGTTATTTGGGCTGTTGGTTTTTTAATGTTGGCGAAATTGGCTAATGTTGCTGTTCCTTTGGCTTTAAAAGAGATTGTTGATGGTCTGGATCATACCAATATAGTCTTGGTGTTGCCACTTGGCATGTTGTTAGCTTATGGCCTTTTACGACTGGCAAGTTCGCTGTTTAATGAGTTGCGTGATGCAATTTTTGCCAAAGTTCGTTACCATGCTATGAATTTAATTGCACTCGGCGTCTTTAGGCATTTACATACTTTGGACTTGTCTTTTCATTTGGATCGTCGTATTGGCGGTATTACACGTGATATTGACCGTGGTACCCAAAGTGTCTCCACCTTGCTTTCTATTTTTGTCTTTAATATACTCCCCTCATTATTTGAGATATGTCTTGTGATTGGCATTTTATGGCTAAATTACGACCTTTTTTTTGCTGGCATTTCCTTATTAACGGTGTTCTTCTATGTAGCACTGACATTAGCTATTACCACTTGGCGGATGAAGTATCGCTACCAAATGAACGATATGCAATCCGAGG
>CAWVVS010000086.1:0-4837 GCA_963933655.1 uncultured Candidatus Thioglobus sp.
ATTGGTCCTCAACCAACAAAAGCATATTAATCATTTCTTTTGGGTAGCTATCAAGCGAGTATTCTATTTGAGTGATTTGCTCGGATGTTTTGGCAGGAACGGAAAATACAGCCTGCACAAGATGATTTAAATACGCAAGATAAATCACAACAACAATGAGATTGAGTAATGTTAATCGCTTTAACCACTTCTTCATTTTTTGTACTTCTCAATTACCACAAGACTTAATTAACTTTTTCGTTATTAAAGTAGTGACCATCTCGAAATTCATAAAAAAATAAGTCCACCATGGGGTGTTCGATTTTCTCCATACTCGAATCGGACCGTAAGTTTTGCTCCGCAACATAAGTTGAATTTATCGATTGGTGCACAAGCACATGATACCAAGGCTCAGTCTTTGGCGGTCTACTATGCGCGACCTTGTCGTACCATTCATCCGTCAACTGAAAGCAAGGGTCAATGTCGACTATCACGCCTCGATAACCAAACAATTTATGATAAATTAAATCACCAATAGAATGTTTAGCCGTTGTTATTTTTAACTTTGATTTCTTCATTGCTACGCAGTTTAGCCGAAAGACTCTTTTATCTCATCAAAGGCTGCTGTAATCGCATGAACATTGGTATAGCCCATCTGTTGAAGTGTAAGCGCAGCAAGAGATGCACGGCCACCACCGGCACAGTGGGTAAGTATTAACGCAGCAGAATCAGGGCAAAGTTTGGCTATTTTCATCTCTAGCAGTCCACGAGAGATATTGGTAGAATTTGTCAATTTTGATTTAAGTGCGCTCTCAGCTTCACGCAAATCAACAATAATGCCATTTTTTGAATCATCATACAATGCTTTAGCTGATGCCACGTCAACGCAATTAATTTGAGCTTGCGCTTCTGATATAAGTTCACCGGCAGTTTTTATCATCGCATTTCCTCAAAATATAAAACGCCAATCATACGCCTATTAGCTCTTCGCTTGTCATTGTAAGAAATACCTCGCCCCACTCATTCAATAGTTATTAAATGAGTTGGGATATATTGTTTACTTGCGTATAATATATCGTACACGATTTAATCGTGTGTATATTTAGTGATAGGATAATAAATGAACACAGAATTTTACGAATTAACAATAGACGGAATAAGCGGTAACAAAATTCACATGGCTGACTTTAAAGGCAAGACGGTTTTAATCGTAAATACAGCCAGTAAATGCGGACTAACGCCTCAGTATGAAGGTCTGGAAAGTCTTTACAGAGAGCATAAAGACAGTGGCTTCGTAATACTGGGCTGCCCCTGCGATCAATTTGCCAATCAAGAGCCCGGCACACTGGCTGATATTCAATTTTTCTGTACTGATAAATATAACATTACCTTTCCAATGTCCGCCAAAATTAAAGTGAACGGCTCCGATACCCACCCTCTCTATAAGTATTTAAAAAAAGATCTGAGGGGGTTTCTAACCAGCAATATTAAATGGAATTTCACTAAGTTCCTTATCGGACCTGATGGTACTTCGATCAAACGATTTGGACCTAAAACCGAACCGAAAAAAATAGCCGCCTACGTTAAGCCTTTATTGAATAGGAGTGATTAAATGAAGTCAGACAATCTCTTACAGCTAAATAACCAACTTTGTTTTCCACTTTACGCCGCCTCAAGAATGGTGACGAAACTCTATCAACCTTTACTTGAAAAACTTGACATCACCTACCCACAATATTTAATTTTGCTAGTACTATGGGAAAATGATGAATTAACTGTAAATGAAATTGGCAGCAAATTAATGTTAGAAACCAACACCCTAACACCCCTGTTAAAAAGAATGGAAGTTAAAGGCATTGTTAGGCGCACACGCTCTACAATTGATGAAAGAAAAGTAATCATCAAATTAGAGAAAAAAGGCGTGTCATTAAAACAACAAGCACTCTGCATACCATCATCATTACTCTCAGGAGTGTCTGAAACATTCCCAGTAGAAAAAATCAATCGTCTGCGAACCGATCTGAATGATTTGCTGGAGATCTTATCCAAATAGGCAATAAATTGTTTCATATTGAAAATTTCCAAAATTTATTCACAAAGATAATATCCAAGCATTTTTCAGCCAAAAAATAGCCTTAAAAAAACATTATTGACTCTAAAGTGCCATTTATTTAGCATTTTGAGTAAGGCTGAGCCCTACTCATCGGTGTTTTAAAGGTCATTTCGAAAATTTCCGAAATTTTTGATATTTATTTCAAAAATATAATGCAGTGCTGCTTCATCAAAAACCCAAGTGGTCAATCCACTTTAGTTTTTGACTAATTCCCTTTAAAACAAAACCATACAAAGGATTGTGATAAGGACACAACTAGTATAAAATACGCACTTCCTTGCTTGATCAGCGCATGCTGGCAGGCTTTTTTTAAACCATGAGGAGATGTTAATGAGACATTACGAAGTAACTCTCATTGTTCACCCGGACCAGAGTGCCCAGGTGTCAACAATGATTGATAAATATAAAGAAATCATCACGACAGGTGGTGGTAGCGTTAATCGCGAAGAAGACTGGGGTCGTAAGCACCTAGCCTATCCAATCAACAAAATCTATAAAGCACACTACTTAATGCTAAACATTGAATGTGATCAAGAAACCCTTGATAAGCTTAATTATAACTTCCGTTTTAATGATGCAATTCTTAGAAATCTAATTATTTCTAAGTCGGGAGCTATTACTGAACCATCAATCATGATGGCAACAACAGAAGAAAAATAGGAGATTGATATGGCAAAGCAAATGAAAAGAAAAAAACGCAGACATCAGGTTCCTATTAATCATTTTTGTCGCTTTACTAAAGCAGGCGTTACTGAAATCGATTATAAAGATGTTGATACGCTATTAAAGAACATTGACGAAAGTGGCAAAATTACGCCATCAAGAATGACTGGCACTTGTGCTAAATTCCAGCGTCAACTAACAACGGCTATTAAAAGAGCCAGATTTTTAGCGTTGATTCCTTACACTGACAAGCACAAGAAATAGGAGTTAGCATGCAAGTAATTTTATTAGAAAGAATTCAAAAATTAGGCGGCATCGGCGATTTAGCAAATGTTAAATCTGGCTATGCGCGTAATTATTTGATCCCGCAAGGTAGGGTTAAGCCAGCAACTAAAGCGAACTTGGCTGAATTTGAATTAATCAAAGCCGACCTACTAGCAAAAGAAGCAACTACATTGGCAGAAGCTCAAGCAAAAGAAGCTGCAATGAACGATGTGACTTGCACTATCCAAGCTAACGCTGGCGAGGAAGGCAAGCTATTTGGCTCTGTTAGTTCTACTGACATCCTTGAGAGCTTAACTGCTCAAGGCTTTGAAGTTGAGAAGCGTGATATCCACCTACCTGAGTCCATTCGCCACATTGGTGAATACGAAGTATCTGTATCTTTATACACAGATATGGCGGTTAACGTTAAGGTAATAGTTGAAGCGTCTACAGATAGTGAATAACTCATAAAGATTAACAAACTGAGTTAAAATAAAAAACCCTCAACCGAGGGTTTTTTATTGTCTTAACGCAAACTAAATGAATATCGAAAATAGCAAATTACCGCCACATTCAATCGACTCAGAACAATCGGTACTTGGTGGATTAATGCTGCATAACGAAGCTTGGGACAGGGTTGCTGACATCCTAAGTACGACAGATTTTTATAACGCCAAACACCGTATCATCTATGGTGCTATTGTTAGGCTTTTAGAGCATGACAAACCTGCTGATATTCTCACCGTTAAAGAGCAAGTCATCAAAACTCAAGACGAGGAATCGATTGGTGGCTTTAGCTACTTAGCACAAATTGCTGACAATACGCCAAGTGTTTCCAATATCGAGGCCTATGCTAAGCACGTAAGAGAGCTCTCCGTTTACAGGCAACTAATTACCGTAGGTCGGGAAATTGCCGATACTGCATTCCAACCAAAAGACATCGAAGTCAATGAATTGCTTGACCTCTCAGAGAAAAAGATTTTTGAAATTGCCGAACAAGTTTCGCGCAATAAACAAGATGTTGTTAATGTTAAAGACATTATTAAAGACGTTGTTAACCGCGTACATGAGATGCATGAAACAGATGGTTTCAAAGGTGTTGAAACTGGCTTTAGCGAATTAGACAAACTGACATCGGGTCTTCAAAGTGGTGACCTTGTCATTATTGCTGGTCGTCCGAGTATGGGTAAGACAGCAATTTCTATGAACATTGTTGAGCATGTCGCTATTCATAATTCGATCCCTGTCGCTGTCTTTAGTTTAGAGATGCCGACCGAGCAATTAGTACTAAGGATGATCTCTTCTTTTGGGCGCATAGATGCTGGTAAATTACGTGATGGCTCAATGACCGAGGTCGATTGGAATAGCTTTAACCACGCCGTACGAGCCTTTGAAGAAAACACCATTTTGATTGATGAAACGCCTTCAATAACACCAACAGAGATTCGCGCCAAATGTCGTCGACTAAAGCGTCAATATCCAGATTTAGGACTGATTATGGTGGATTACCTACAACTAATGACAGTGCACGGCAAAGCAGAAAATAGAGTGCAAGAAATTTCTGAAATTTCACGCTCACTGAAAGCCCTTGCCAAAGAGATTGGTGTGCCAGTAATCGCCCTTTCTCAACTTAACCGTGGTGTTGAATCACGGCCAAAAACTGGCAAAGGTCGAATGCCACAAATGGCAGACTTAAGAGAATCTGGTTCAATCGAGCAAGATGCTGACATTATCGGGTTTATCTATCGTGATGAACAATATCATGATGATTCTTATTCCAATCCTGAAGAAATTGGTAAAGCAGATCTACAAATTGCA
>CAWVVS010000087.1:0-4777 GCA_963933655.1 uncultured Candidatus Thioglobus sp.
ATGGGTATGGCAGCGATGGCGCCCTGATCAATCCAGCGACCCGGCACATTGGTTTTTCTGGTGATGCCAACTTTAAGGCCTGACGAATTTGCCAGATATACAATATGCGGTGCAAAGCAATGTGCTTCACCCCATTCTGGCTCACGACAAGTGCCGAGATGGTAGTGGCAAGTCTCGGGTCTCATAATGCATAGGTCGCATCTCGCTAAGGATCTTGCACAGGGAAAACAAAAACCCTGAGAGTAGCTTTTGGGGGTTTTTCTACCGCAGTTAGAGCATTGAATCACTTGATTAAAAGTAAGTTCGATTTGCTGACCAACAAGTGCAGTCATATCAACTATTTGATCATCTAGGGCAAGCTTGTACTGTGCCGCATCGCCTAACAGCGACACCTCCATTTTTTCTATATGTCCGCTTAAGTGCATAAAATAGATCTAACTTCTTGGTATTTTTCTGCAGTTTTTTGCAAGATTTCGTCAGGCAGGGTTGGTGCTGGGGGTGTCTTCCCCCAGTCGAGTGTTTCTAGATAGTCTCTGATGATTTGTTTATCGTAGCTTTGTGGGCTATGGCCAACTTGATAGCTATCTTTCGCCCAAAATCTTGAGGAGTCTGGCGTTAGGACTTCATCCATTAGTGTTAGCCGGTTTGCTTCGTCGAGGCCGAACTCAAACTTGGTGTCGGCAATAATTATGCCGCGTGTAAGCGCATGATTTGCAGCAAATTGATAAATGCTTAAACTGACGTCTTTCACTTGATTGGCTAGCTCTGTTCCGAGCATGTTCTCGGTTTCCTCAAAAGAGATGTTGATGTCATGTTCACCAACGGCGGCTTTAGAAGAAGGGGTATAAAGGGGTGAGTCCAATTGTTGAGCCAGTCGTAAGTTTCTCGGTAGTTGAATGCTGCAAACAGAGCCGGTGGACTGATATTCTTTCCAGCCAGAGCCGATTAAATAGCCTCTGACAACTGCCTCAACAACTATTGGTCGAAGCTTTTTAACCACAATGGCACGACCTTTAAGTTGTGCGGCCTCCTCTTTTGAAAGCACGTCTTCCAGTGCGATATTGGTCAAGTGATTTGGAATGATGTGTTCGGTTTTATTGAACCAATAGTTGGCGACAGACGTTAGAACAGCACCTTTTTGTGGAATGGGCTGGTTAAAAACCACGTCAAAAGCCGAGAGACGGTCGGTGGTAACAATGAGCATCGTCGACTCATCAATATCAAAAATGTCTCTAACTTTTCCCTGGTGCAGTAGAGGCAAATTGATAGACGCATGAAGGAGTGGCTGCATAATGATTCATGTGAAACATAAAGTTTTTATTTTAATCGAATGCGACTTGGATGTCGCCCCCTTGCGGGCGATTAGTTTAAATTGTTGAGCTGCTATATACCAAGCTGAGATAACAGTCTTTTAGCTTTGCTTTTAAAACTGCTGAGGGCGCTTGATGGCACACTGAGTTTCTTTTCTAATGTGATTTTTTCAGCGTCTTGGTGAACACCGTTGATGCGAATTTCGTAGTGAAGGTGAGGGCCGGTTGACATTCCAGTGGTGCCCACATAGCCAATAAGCTGCCCTTTTTTGATTTTTTTTGAAGACTTTAAACCGGGAGCGAATTTGGATAAGTGCGCATACACGGTTGTCAATTTATTGCCATGGCTCAGGTATATAACATTGCCATATCCTCGTAAAGAGGCGACATGCTTAACGATGCCTTTTGCAGGGGCATAGACAGGCCTTCCAGTAGGTGCGGCAAAGTCAGTGCCTCGATGTGATCGCCAGGTTTTAAGTAATGGGTGAAGGCGCATTTTTTGAAAACCCGAACTGATGCGACTATACTTCAAGGGCGCAAAGTTAAAAGTGTCGTTTAGGGTTTTTCCTGTGATGTCGTAGTATTTTTTGCCTCCTTTTTTGTTGGTATAAGCAAAAAGAGCTATCGTCTTTCGAGCCCCTATATAGATCATTGCGGATGGTGTTTTTTCTCCACTCCAAAAAAGAACAAACTTGTCGTTCTTGTGCAAATCTCGGCTAAGATCCATTTCCCAGGAAAAATTTGCGATCATCAGGTCGATCACTGTTGACTCAATCCCGGCATTTTTAGCATCATAATTGAGCGACCTTGTAATAATAATCGTTGAGCTGGTTAGTGGCTCTGTGGGCTGGGCGTTGACGCTAAAAAAACGGAAAGTATCTTTGCTATAAGTGATTAATAAAGGGTTGGCGCTCAAGGGTTGAAAAATTATTTTTTTTAGACCGTGATTATTGTCAAGGAAAATGCTGAATTTATCGCCTGGGGAGATGCGGGAAAGTCTCTGGGCGCGATCATCAGCCGTCATTAATTTTTTGAGTAGCTTGCCAGGCAAACCTGTCTTGAAGAAAAACTTGTAGAAAACGTCACCTCGAGAAACTTCAAAGTGAAAGTCATGCGAACTTGCTGCATGGCTTGGCGAGGCCAATAAAAAACCACAACAGAGTAATGCGAGCGACAGCACCCGTCTAATAAAGGTTGTTTGTTTATTTAGCAATGTTTGTGATAATAGACTTTGCTATTTGCCGTGAAAGCTGGTCATTTTCCATTACGTCATCAAGCGTGTCAAGCGCTATAATTGGGACCATTTCAAGGGTTTTTTCTAACGTTTCACCAATAGCTAAAAAGCTAATTTCTTGCTTTAAAAAAGCGTCAACTGCAATTTCATTGGCTGCATTTAGAGTGCCTGCGGCGCTTTGCCCAGCCTTTAGCGCTTCGTAGGCAAGGCGTAAACAAGAAAAAGATTCAAAGTCAGGTGCGTGGAATTCTAATGATTTTTGTTGGGTGAGATCTAGCGTATCAACGCCAGAGTTATGACGTTCGGGATAGGAAAGTGCGTACGATATTGCCGTACGCATGTCGGGCAAGCCAAGTTGCGAGAGCACACTACCATCTTCAAAATATGCAAATGAGTGAATAATGCTCTGAGGGTGTATGACCACTTCAATATTTTGATGTTCTAGGCCAAACAAAAAGTGCGCCTCGATTACCTCAAGCCCCTTGTTCATCATTGTTGCAGAGTCAACAGAAATTTTACGACCCATAGACCAGTTGGGGTGAGCACAAGCCTCGTCGGGCGTCACTCTGCTCAATTGAGTCAAGGCCATGCCGAGAAAAGGCCCGCCGGAAGCAGTGAGTTGGATTTTGTTAAGTCCTTTGATTCCACCTTGTAAGCACTGAAATATTGCACTGTGCTCAGAGTCAACCGGAATAAGCTCCGCGCCAGATTGTTTGACAGCGTCCATCAGCAAGTCGCCCGCCAATACCAAAGATTCTTTATTTGCCAGCATAATGCGTTTGCCTGCTCGGGCAGCGGCAAGTGTAGAGGCCATGCCTGCAGCTCCAACAATAGCCGCCATGACATAGTCTGTTTCTTGGTGGGAAGAAAGATCAACGAGAGCGGCCTCACCACTTAATATTGTTGTGTCAGAGTTTAGATTGTTTTGTAACTCTTCTGCCGCGCTTGGGTCAACCATCACAGCATATTTGGGTTTATGAGTAAGACAAAGCCCTAACATGGCTTGCCAGTTGGTATTGGCACTAAGCGCGAATACACGATATTTGTCTGGGTGTAAGTCGATTACACTCAGTGTATTAAGACCAATTGAGCCAGTTGCACCTAGAATGGTAATATTTTTCATATTAGCAGTTCATAGGCGAGGTAGAAGACCGGCGCTGCAGCTGTTAAGCTGTCAATTCTGTCAAAAATTCCACCGTGGCCAGGCAGTAAATTGCCACTGTCTTTAATGTTTGAAATTCGTTTAAAAAGGCTTTCAAACAAATCGCCAACAATGGCCGCAATGGCAACCGATAATGCCAAAAACGCGTAAATCAAGTAATGTTTGCTCGTGGCGCCCTCTGTCAGAATAAAAACATACAGTAGCGCCATGCTAAGGGTAGTAATAATGCCACCAATTGCACCCTCAATGGTTTTACCCGGGCTAACCTTTGAACTCAGTTTGTGCTTGCCAACCGCTCTGCCTACAAAAAAAGCACCGCTGTCTGCAGACCAAATTAATACCAGCAACAAAAGCACCAGTTCTGAGTTTTGTCTTTGAAGCGCAACAAGTGCTGAGAGCATTGGTACAAATATTAAGAAGCCGTTGACTAAACGAACACTCCAGCCAGAATACCAGCAACAAGAGTATTTGGGGTAAAACGATATCCAAACAATGTTGAAACCCCACCACACGCAAGACAGCACTATAATTGGCATTAAAACATCTTCACAAAGGCCGGCAGAAATTGCAGCAAGGGCTACAAGCAAGCTGTATGCCAACTTTAATGCGGTGTGTTTAATCTTAATCAGTTGGCAATACTCCCACGTGCCTAATGCAACAATCAGCGCCAATGCAAAAGCAAAATATCCATTGTCGAGGTACAGTGTGCCAAGAAACACAAGAGGTATTAATAGGGCTGCGGTTAGTAGGCGTTTAAACAACATCAAGCGCCCTCTTTTCTTGCGCCAAATCGACGGTCACGCGAATGAAAGTTAAGAATTGCTTCGTCAAGCTCGTCGGGACCAAAATCAGGCCACAGCGTTTTGGTGAAAAAGAGTTCGCTATAGGCAATGTCCCAGAGTAGAAAGTTGCTAATTCTCACTTCACCGCTGGTGCGGATTAATAAATCTACTTTGGGTAAGCTAGCCAAAGAAGTGTGCCTATCAAGACAGTCAACATCGATATCGTTGACATTTATCCTGCCTTCCAAGGCCTCGAGCGCGATTTTTTTGGCTGCTTGAGCAATGTCCC
>CAWVVS010000088.1:0-4774 GCA_963933655.1 uncultured Candidatus Thioglobus sp.
CCATTGCAATTAGGATTAAGATAGGAATACCAGTCCAAATAAATTCAACCGTTGTGCTCTCATGAAAATGCGCAGCCTTGTGGCCCTTAGATTTTCTATGATTAATAATTGCATAAAACATTGCGCCAAAAACAACCACGCCAATAACAACACAAACCCAGAAAACCATCATGTGCAGGTCGTAAATATCCTGGCTTACTTCGGTAATGCCCTGCGTCATGTTTAGCCCATACTCTGCTATCGCAGCTTTAGAACTCACCAGCGCAACCAGTGCACTTGTCAGCGTCAATAATCTTTTCATAGATCCTCCAAAAATAATCTTGCTTGCTATTTCAATCAAAAAATGTGTTAAATGATACCTGTTTATTGCAATTTAACCAAGGCTTAATTCACTTTTTATCTCAATACCAAGTGAAGTTTTTTCATTACTTTCAGGGCAAATAGAAGACTCACCTGATTATAGTATGGATGCTTTTCTTCAAGTAATTTGATTAAATAGGCGTTGCGGCATGAGCCTGCTACATTAAAATATTTCATATTAATTCATTGCCAACCAATCCATGTACATAAGAACACTATCAATTGCACTTATTTTGGCGCTTATTGTTGTTGTTCTTGGCGCTTACACTCGCCTAAGTGATGCTGGGCTAGGCTGCCCTGATTGGCCAGGCTGTTATGGTCAGTTAACTGTTCCAAGCGTGGTCGACGGAACAACCATTGAAGGTTATGAGCGCCCGGTTGATGCCGCCAAAGGCTGGAAAGAAATGGTACACCGCTACGCAGCATCTACACTTGGCTTGTTGATCCTTGTATTATTCTTTTTTGCGGCTTTTCGTAAATCGCCAAGGCCTCAATCGTCTAGCTTGCCAGCGTTTTTAGTCCTGTTGGTTGTTTTTCAAGGAGCTCTCGGAATGTGGACAGTGACAGAATTGGTGCACCCTGGCATTGTTTCAATGCATCTCATAGGCGGATTTTCAACAACCTGTTTGTTGCTTTGGCTACTACTTAATCAACAGCCCCCGAGTCGATACCATCAGCATATTTTAAAACGCCACAAACTAGTTTTGGTAATAACGTTCGCCCTGTTGGCGCTGCAGATTTTTCTGGGTGGCTGGACAAGCACCAATTATGCCGCTCTTTCATGTGGCGAATTCTTTCCAACTTGCTTAGGCGAATGGTGGCCGGCAGGCATGAATTTTGCCGACGCGTTCTTTTGGGGACCATTGGGTGTTGACTATGAGTTTGGCGTGCTTGATCACGACTCTAGAAGTGCGATTCAAATGCTACATAGAGTCGGTGCGTTTGTTGTTACTATTGCAGTTGTAGTTCTCATTGCCTGTATGAAGAACTACCCAAGATTGAAGGCTAGTTTAATGTTGGTAATGCTAATGCTTGCGCTGCAAGTGACGCTCGGCATTCTTAATGTTATGCTGTCATTACCAATACTTATTGCTGTGCTGCACAACGCTGTAGCGCTAGGCCTTCTATTAAGCCTTGTGGCCCTTATGCATAAAGTTTTTAAAAAAACAATTAGTTAACAAGAGACACCAATGAACAGAAGGACAATAACACTTGCGTCTATCATGGCGATCACCATGATAGCGCTGGCCGCCATTTTCTTGATAAGCTCAAAAAGTTTTGATGAGTTAAAGCGCTCAGTTGCGCCTACAGCTTCGCTTTACCCTGAAGCAAAAGCTGTTTCAAATGCGCTTAATTTTGTTGACGACAGCTCTAGCGCCATCCACCTCTCAGAAGTGTCGGACAAGAGATGGGTGTTGATGTATTTCGGCTACGCCTCCTGTCCTGATGTTTGCCCGATGGATTTGGGGAAAATTAGCCAAACTCTACAGATGATGACACAAAAGAACGACTTGCAAGTTGTTTTTGTGTCTGTCGACCCCGAAAGAGATATTGGCAAAATGAATGCATTTGCCAAGGGGTTTAATAGGAGTTTTATTGGGCTTAGTGCTTTTGAAGACGAGCTTAGAACAATAAGCAAAACACTGGGGGTTTATCATCAGGTGGTTGCGGCACAAAAAAAAGCAAGGTCGCATTCACACGATGAGCACTCAAGCAAAGAGCACAAGCATTACGAAGTGGACCACACCACCAGTTACCTACTGCTTAATCCAGAGTTAGCATTAACAGCTATCCTTTCTAGCCCGCACGAGCCCAACTCAATGGCAAGGGCGCTCGACGAGATTATAACAACGCTACGGTAGCGCGAAACGAACGGCGGTGATAATAACACCGATAAAAATTGCCACCATGACTAGTGCAACGACAATGTAAGCCCAAGGCCCTTGCTTCTCTGTTTTTTCAAAGTCTTTGACTAGGCTGTCTTTTTTGCCAACGCCAATCATTGCCGAGGCGACTGCTTTGAATACTTGTAGCAAATCTTTCATACAAGAGACCTTTGCAACGGTAGCTTTGAATTTGATACTGAGTTTTTTTTCATGTTACAAGGCATAATTTTTGAAACTTTATTTGTTGTCTAGTGATGAAATTTAACGATGGAAAATGAGAAAAACCCCCCATTCCAAAGGGCTGAGTCTAAAAACTAAAAAGCAAATAGTGATCGACCAGAAGTGCCACAAATAAAATCATTAAATAATTAATCGAATACTTAAAGGTACTAAAGGCAATTTTAGGATTTTCTGGTTCGCGACATATTTTTATAGCATACGCCACAAACCCAAGACCCAAAACCACTGCCGAGATCAGGTAAATAATGCCACTCATACCAGTCAAATAGGGCAGCAATGTCACCACAAACAGCAAGGCCGTGTAAAGCAGTATTTGCTTTCTAGTGTACTCGAGGCCGTGAGTTACCGGCAGCATTGGTACATCCACTTTTCTGTACTCTTCAACACGATGAATCGCCAGTGCCCAAAAATGCGGTGGCGTCCATATGAAGACGATTAAAAACAGTAGCAATGCATATTCGATGCCAGCTGTACCAGCAATCGATGTCCAGCCCAAGACTGGTGGTGCAGCGCCTGCGGCGCCACCAATGACAATATTTTGTGGCGTGGCACGCTTAAGATACATTGTGTAAATAACCGCGTAGCCGATGAGTGAGATAAATGTCAACACAGCTGTTAATGTGTTCACCAAGAAGACCAACAGTCCGAGACCAAAAACGCCCAAAAAAACGCCCCAAACCAACGCTTGCTTTCGGCTTACTTTGCCTTGCGGTAGTGGCCGCTGGTCGGTGCGAGACATCTGCAAGTCAATCTTCTCATCAACGATATGATTAAATACTGCGGCAGAAGCGGCCGATAGACCAATGCCCGCGGAAGCTACAACAACCAGTGTTAAGCTCGGCAAATAAGGCACGGAAAGAAACATGCCGACAACTGCCGTTAACAAAATTAGGGAGACAACTTTTAATTTGCACAGACCCAGTAGATCACTAAACAATGGCATGTTATTTATCCTATTCTTGAGTATTTAAACAAACGCTTGAGATCTTTGATAACCCGTTTGATATCAAGGCTTTCAGGCTTGTAGTGCAGCATAATATTACCAAGTGGGTCAATCAAGAAAACGGATCTCTTTGGAAAATTTCTCAATTTTTTCTGCAAGTCATCACTCAAAATAGTAGCGCTTATCAAGCCTTTATCTATATTACTTGGGCCAGTTTTGTTTGCAATAATGGCAATTCTTTGCACACGAAGCATATTATCGTTCATTAGAATGCGAATGTCTTTGATGTTTTTGATGCTTTCATTACAAGCACTATCACATCTCTCATCAATATAAGCCAATGTCCACAAGCCTTGCAATGTGTTGTCGCCTTCAAGAGCGATTTCGCTCTCATTGGTAGTAATAATCGGTTGCACTAGCTCGCCATAATTGACAGTATTATCACTAAAGTAACTCGGGTTGAGAAAATAAAACGCCGTGCCTAGAGCAATTGGCAAGATAAACATGCTCAACAGTAACCACAATTCTTTTCTTGCTGTCATTATTTACCCCGAAACCTTAAACTCAAAAAGAGAAGCATGATACGCTGAACAGTCTAAAAACTCAAACACTTAGAGCCTTACTTCAATGCCGTAATCACGCATTGCTTGTTTGGCTTGCGCCACTGTATATTCACCAAAATGAAAGATACTTGCAGCCAATACAGCATCTGCACCGCCTTGTAAAACTCCTTCCGCCAAGTGCTCTAAATTACCAACACCGCCCGAAGCAATGACCGGCACGCAAACAGCGTCAGAAATGGCGCGTGTCAACATCAGGTCAAAACCATCTTTTGTGCCATCTCTGTCCATTGAGGTGAGTAGAACTTCGCCGGCACCAAAGTCGCCTTGGGTCATTTTAACGGCCCATTCTATTGCATCAATGCCTGTTGGCTTGCGCCCGCCATGAGTGAAAATTTCCCATTTTGGTGGGTTGTCCGATACGCGCTTGGCATCAATTGCAATAACAATGCATTGGGAGCCAAATCGCTCACTAAGTTCGTTGATAAGCCCCGGGCTGAAGATTGCAGCAGAGTTGACGGCAACTTTGTCAGCTCCAGCATTAAGCATTGCACGAACATCTTCGGCTTTGCGTATACCACCACCTACTGTCAAAGGAATGAAAACCTGTTCAGCAATTTTCTCAACCATATGAACCGTTGTATCGCGCCCTTCGTGAGAGGCGGTAATATCTAGAAAGGTAATTTCGTCTGCTCCCTCGCCGTCATAACGTTTGGCCACCTCAATTGGATCGCCCGCATCTTTGATATCAACGAATTGCACGCCTTTAACAACGCGGCCATCAC
>CAWVVS010000089.1:0-4742 GCA_963933655.1 uncultured Candidatus Thioglobus sp.
GAGCCGCTAGAGAGCGGGGGTCTTTTTCGTAACCTTTCATTGTAGAAGGCTGAATAATATTACAACGGATATTTAGCGTTACTTCTTCTGTAAACGGGTCTAAGATTGCTGTCTCAGCATCTGGCATCATAATCATATCTGAGTCGTTGATTGGCTGCCAACCAGAAATAGAAGATCCATCAAACATTTGACCTTCTTCTAATTTTTCAGTATCAATAGAATGTGCAGGCACACTAATGTGTTGCTCTTTACCTTTTGTATCCGTAAAACGAAAATCGATAAACTTAACGTTATGATCTTCAATCATTTTTATTACATCTTTTGCAGACATACATACTCCTATGGTTAGTATAGTTTAATAAAACACTGACAGGCATTGCCAAGAAGTCTGCGCCGTTGCAAACAAGAATGAAATGTTATTTTTAAGGTACTTCTCTTAAATAATTTCAGTCGAGAATTATACCTAACTTTTCTCTACTAGAATTACTATATGATCACCGCGTTCTTCAACACTCAGCACCTTGTGTCCATGCACTCTACACCAAGCCGGAATGTCATGCTTAACGCCTGGATCAGTGGCAGTTATTTCAATCGTATCACCCGCTTCTAACTCGTTGATTTTTTGGCTCAATCGAATCACCGGCATTGGGCACATTAAACGAATTGCATCTAAACTGTGTTGCATCACACCCACTCCCTACTTGTTAAATAATAATTGAGCAATTTTTCTTCTTCACTGCCCTCTTCTACTTCAAACTGATACGACCAGCGAACTTCGGGTGGCATTGACATCAAGATGGATTCGGTTCGTCCACCACTTTGAAGTCCAAACAAAGTGCCGCGATCATAAATTAAATTAAATTCGACGTAGCGTCCCCGACGATGCAACTGAAAGTTGCGCTCCTTCTCGCCAAATGGCGAATCTTTACGCCTCTCAACAATCGGAAAATACGCCTTAGAAAAAGTATTACCAACGCTTTGCATAAAGGCAAAGTTCCGCTCAAAATCATCGCCACTCAGATCATCAAAAAATAAGCCTCCCACGCCTCGAGGCTCTTTCCTGTGTTTCATATAAAAGTACTCATCACACCATTTTTTGTATTTTGGATAGACATCTTCACCAAAAGGCATGCAGGCATTTTTTGCTTGCGTGTGCCAATGAATCACATCCTCATCAAAACCGTAATATGGGGTTAAATCAAAACCACCACCAAACCACCAGATAGGTTCTTCGCCATCTTTTTCAGCAACAAAAAAACGCACATTAGCATGCGACGTTGGCACGTAAGGGTTGTGCGGATGCAAAACTAAAGAGACGCCTAAAGCTTTATAATTTCGACCTTCGAGCTCTGGTCTGAGCGCAGTTGCAGAGCCTGGCATTTTAGTGCCTTCAACGTACGAAAAATTCACCCCAGCTCGTTCGAAAACTTTGCCTTCGCTCAAGACGCTCGTTTTGCCATATCCTGCACCGTTATCTTTTTGCCAATCATCAATCACAAAATTTTGTGCGCCTTCAATGGCATCGATTTGAATACAAATATTCTTTTGCAACGCCAGTAAATAACGTTTGACTTGTTCAATCATCGAATCCTCTCTCCACTAATTAAGTTGATAATTGCTGAGGCCTGATTGTTGCACTTGGTCGGCGAAAGTGCAAACGATAGTCCATTACTAAAATGTGCGCGTAATTGCAATAAAGATGAAGCGGTTTTTTGCCCTTGCACATTGGCACTGGTCGATACTAAGGCAGAGCCAGAATTCTCACAAAAATATCGCACCAAAGCATTGTCCGTTAAACGAACAGCAATCAACGGACTGCCACCTGTGAGCATGGGCGATGTGTTAGCATCTGCGGGCACTAAAAAAGTGGTGGGTTGATTGTTTGTCATTTGAGCGCTTTCAAGCAGCTCAGTGACAAAAGTTGAATCGATATAGGGCTCTACATATTGAATGTCAGACGCCAGAAGAATAAGCCCTTTCGTTCTGTCTCGGCGTTTCAAGTCAATCATTTGACTGATGGCAAATGGGTTGTTCGCCAAACAGGCAAGACCATAAATGGTATCTGTTGGGTGGGCAATCACACCATCCATGAGATGGCGAAGCGCCAAAATTTGCCTAACACTGGGTGTCATTTTTTTGCCCTCGGATGACAATCATCATAAACTTTGGATAGTTCTAAAAAATCTAAATGTGTGTACACTTGCGTGCTCTTAATGCTCTTATGTCCCAAAAATTCTTGAACGGATCTTAAATCATGGCTGGATTGCAAAAAATGCGTTGCAGCAGCATGCCTTAACATATGAGGATGCACATTGACTTTAATACCAACGTCCTGAGCGCGTTTTTTAATAATATTTTGCACCGACCGAACACCAATCCTCATTTGCCTTTGATTGACAAATAAAGCACTATTTTCACATTCAGGTCTTTTAATTAAATAATTTTCGACTGCAGAAATTGTGCCTTTACCCACAGGAACAAAACGCTCCTTAGCGCCTTTGCCCAAAACCTTAACAAACCCTTCGCTAAAATCCAAGTCATTGATATTGAGCCCCACCAATTCAGAAACTCTGAGGGCACACGAATAAATAAGCTCGATCATGGCAACGTTTCTCAGCTCTTCGAGACGGTTCGATTTCGGTTGCATCATTCTGCTTAAGTCTTCAAAATCCAGTGTTTTGGGTAATGTATGAGCGAGTTTTGGTGATGAGATGCTTTTGGCACAATTCTTACTCAATACTCCACGACTCAGCAAAAACGAGAAAAAACCCCTAGTGGAAGATAAATGCCGCCTAATTGAACGATTAGAGACATTGGCATGTCTGAGCTCCATAACGAATAAATTAAGCATTTTTTCATCAACATCGCTCCACTGAGCAATGTCTCTGCTTTTCACAAAACGCATTAATTTTCTCAAATCGCCTTGATAAGCAGAAACAGTATTCTCTGCATAGTTCTTTTCCAAGCGGAGATAACGAATAAAAAACTCGATTTGTTGCAAACAAAGGTCGTCTTTAGGCTTGTTTTTTTGATCTTTGACCATATCTTGGCATTTTACGTTAAACAATTAAGGAATTCAGATGAGTCAAAAACAAACCCATGCTTTTCAAACAGAGGTTTCCCAACTTCTTGATCTAATGATTCACTCTCTTTATTCAAATAAAGAAATCTTTTTAAGAGAGCTCGTTTCCAACGCTTCCGACGCGATTGATAAGCTCCGATTTGAATCAATATCTGACGACAGTCTGGCTGAAGGTAAAGAAGAATTAAACATTCATATTGACGTCAACAAAGATGCTGGAACAATCACCATTAGCGATAACGGCATTGGTATGACACAACAAGAGGTCATGGACAACATTGGTACAATTGCCAATTCTGGTACAAAAAAATATCTCGAAAGCCTTGATAAAAACCAAGCTCAAGACTCCAATCTCATTGGTCAGTTTGGTGTCGGTTTTTATGCTTCATTTATCGTTGCAAATACGGTGACTTTGATCTCAAGAAAAGCGGGTGATGATAAAGCCAATGGCACGAAGTGGATCTCAAAAGGTAAAGGCGAATATTCAATCGAAACCATTGAAGTTGAAAACTACGGCACATCCATCACTCTCGACATTAAAAAAGCTGAAAAAGAATTCTTGGATGCTTTTCGTTTAAAAGGCATTGTTTCAAAATATTCCGATCACATCACGGTGCCAATTTTGATGGTAAAGCCATCTGAAGACGACGTTATAGAGTACGAAACCATTAACAAAGCAACTGCTTTTTGGGCACAAGATAAAAGAGATCTTAAGCAAGAAGATTACGATGAATTCTATAAATCACTCACTTACGATTTTGAAGGCCCATTAACGCAAATTCACAACAAATTAGAAGGCAAGTTAGATTATACATCTTTACTTTTCATTCCAAGAAAAGCGCCTTTCGATATGTGGGAGCCTAAACGTAAAACAGGTGTCAAGCTTTACGCTAAGCGTGTTTTCATTATGGAGGGCAATGAAGAGCTTTTGCCACAATATTTACGTTTTATAAAAGGCGTTATCGATACAGCAGATTTATCGCTGAATGTCTCTCGTGAAATTCTTCAAGGCTCTAAAGTCGTGGATACACTCCGCAAAGCTTCAGTCAAAAGAATTTTGAACGAATTGGAAAAAATGAACAAAAACAAACCCGAAGACTACGCTCTTTTCTGGAATGAATTTGGCATGGTAATGAAAGAAGGCGTTGTTGAAGATTTTGATAACAAAAATAAAATTGCCGCCCTTTTGCGTTTTGCAACAACCGAAACCAACACCGAAGAGCAAAACGTTTCACTTGCTGACTACATCGCCCGTAAAAAAGACGAACAAAAAGCAATTTACTATATCACTGCAGACACTTTTGCTGCAGCTAAAGGCTCGCCTCATCTTGAAATTTTCAAGAAAAAAGGCATTGAAGTATTGCTACTTTCAGATCGTGTTGACGAATGGCTTGTGGGCAACTTTGGCGAGCATGAAGGACTTGAATTTAAATCAATCACCAAGGGCGATCTTGAAGACTTAGACTCTGATGAAGACAAAGCAGAAAAAGAAAAAGTCACAAAAGACTTTGATGCAGTCATTGAGAAAGCACAAACCATCCTTAGCGAAAAAGTTAAAGCCGTTAAAGTGTCTTCTCGTTTGAGTGAATCGCCATCATGCCTTGTGGCTGATGAGAACGAACTGGGTTCAAATATGGAGCGAATCATGAAATCAATGGGC
>CAWVVS010000090.1:0-4737 GCA_963933655.1 uncultured Candidatus Thioglobus sp.
AACAATCATTGATATCATCTGGATAATTGCACTCTGGTGCTAAACGATAGTCCACTGCCACCAAATCAACGCCACTCAAATGAGCGAGCTCTGCACAAATATCGTCGTGGCTATCTAAGTCGCCCACCACAAAACCACCACCATGGGCGTAGACAATCTGAACCTTACTTGCTTGGTGCCCTATTTGATAGCGCCGGATCGACACTTTGTGACCATCTGGCGCTTGAACAAAGCCATTAGTGACAATAACCCCTTGAGGTCGTGTCACAGAAAACTCTTTACACAAATCGTCATACCAGCGCCTTTGATCTGCTGCACTTGACTCCACAGCATCACTGGGGTAACACTCCATTGACCTTTCCACAAAGGTCTGCATCTGAGCATCTAATTGACTCAAGCAAAACCCCTAGACACTTTTTCTTGGTATTGTTGTTGGTGTACTTGCACGCCATTTTCCAGCGCTTCGAGACTGCTTTCTAGATAGAAATAATCAGCATCGCATGTCACTTCTAAATGAGTATAGACATCAATGCCCCATCCCGGTCTTGATTGATGGGAATGCCAGCGACATTCGGTGTATGCAGAATGGGGATCGTTGGGTAAGATTGTGTGTTTTTCAGTACAAGATTGAGCCACTGTGAGATTGTGATCGAGGAAGGTAATCTCACCAAAATCGTCATCAATCAACGTGGTTACCCGACCATCAGTGGCATTGGTTTGGGTTGTACGGCTGTGCTTTTCTGGTTTAATTTCTTTGGTTTCATTAACGGGGCAGACGTATCCTTCGCCCAAATCTCGGCTTAAGGTTGTACTTCTGTCATGCAGAGGTATTGTCAGGCAAGCAGAATCCAAATCCAAAGTTAACTTGGCCTCTTGTGCCGAGGGCCAAATCAAAGGGAAATAGGCACTTGACACGGCTAAGCGCAATCTGTGGTTAGCGGGAATCTGATAGCCCGTGTCATCCAATTTAATGCAAAGTGACATGACCTCGTCTGCCACCACGACTTGAGGACTATCCAACCCATTTCGCATTGCAAGGTTGAGAACGCCATAACTTATCCTTTTACTGCTACCATTGGGGGCCACATCACACAGACGAACAATTATTTGGCCACAGCTCTTATCACTAATCATTTTCACCCTAAGTTCGCAAGCTCCCAATAAAGACATGGGGGCTGTTAGTGGCTCGGAATCAAAGCACAGGCTATTTGCATCATCTTGCCGCTGATCTGTAGGAAAATCAGGTCCACACCATATTACACAATATTCACCACTTGCTGCACCCGTGGTTAATGGGCTTTTTACTGACGCCTCACCTGTGGTTTGGGCATCAGTTAAACGACCATCAACACTCAGGTTGAAATCCATTTTCTGTTCTTGCAGTGGCCATTGATTTCCCTCAACCCACAGTCCAGGTCGCTGATCGTAGGCGGCTTGAGGTGGCACTGAGTCTTGAATGTAGGCGGCAATAGTGGGCTCACTCATAACGCCGTTATTGATGCCTTTGAGCCAATAATCCCACCATCGTTTAACCTCATTCAAAAAATCCATCTCTGGCTTGGGTGATGCAAAATTTGGGTATCTGTGAGCCCAGGGACCGATGAGGGCTTTCTTTGGAGCCTGTAAGCCTTGCATCATGCGCGGGATGGCTACTGAATAAGCATCGCCCCAGCCGCCAATGCAATAGACTGCGGCTTTAATAGCAGAATAGTCCTCATTAATTGAGCCATGTTTCCAGTAGTCATCTTTATAACTGTGCTCTAACCAGTTTTTTGCTAATAATGGCATATTTTGCAATCGTTCCAGCCATTTTTCACGCCATGTGTCCGGTAACAATAGAGGATCAGGCGCCTTAGCCATAGTGCATGCCATTGTGGAGGCCCAACTAAAGTTTTCTGTCAGCAAGGCGCCACCACGATAATGAATGTCATCCGCGTAACGATCATCGGTGGAGCAAACCGTGACAATGGCTTTTAATGCGTCTGGCGCCATAGCTGCCACTTGTAAGGCATTAAAACCTCCCCAAGATTTACCCATCATTCCTACCTTGCCAGTACACCAATCTTGGGTGGCAAGCCAAGCAATTATTTCAACGGCGTCATTCAATTCTTGTTGTAAGTATTCGTCAAGCATCAAGCCATCAGATTCACCACAACCTCTCATATCCACTCTAACGCTCGCATAACCAAAACCAGCCCAATAAGGATGCATTTGTTCATCTCGAATGGCGGTGCCGTCTCGTTTTCGATAGGGAATGTATTCTAAGATCGCGGGCACCGGCTGATCGGTTGCGTTGGTAGGTAGCCATGCACGGGCGGCTAGTCGGGTGCCATCTGCAAGGTTAATAAAAAAATGCGTCCACTCTTCAATACTGTGTGTATAGCTAGGCTTACTCAACATCGCTCAATACTCCAAATAAAGGATTACGTTTGATCAGTATACTCCGCCAATAGTAAGATAAATCAGTTTGATTGACAGTTGTAATACATCATCAACGCTGGTAAACAGCTAAGTAAAAAAGTTCTCAAAAACTGGCAAATCGTCACAGTCAATGAAGCCAGCAATACAAGCGCACTTGAATTATAAATCCAGCTCAAACCAAGTGGGCTGATGATCCGATCCAAGTGCCTCGTTATCAATCCAGGCACATTTTATCTTTGAGGCGAGACCCGCACTAACAAAGCCGTAATCAAGGCGGAGTTCACTGGTAGTGTTTTCGGTCATATCATACCAAGTTATACCTGATTCCTGTGGATGGCCAGACAGAACCCAGCTGTCCACAAGGTGTTGGGCAGTAATTCGTGAGCCGCAGTAATAATCTTTTTCCCCAACAATGCGAGTGTATTCGTCAGAGTTTGGCGTCAAGTTATAGTCACCGAGTACAGCAAAATCTTCTGGCAAGGGTGTGTCTCGAAGTTCAGATGCAATTTTAGAAGCTTCAGAACCTGACACAGAGCCGCCTTCTCTAGGGGCATCGAATAGCTTGGACAACATAAAGTCTATTTGTGCAATCCGTTCGGCTGGATTCATGTGATTTAGGTGTATCGAGTAAACACGCAAAGGTCCAGAAGGGCAATCAATAACGCCTTCGAGCATACCACATTGAAAATTTGCTTTGTCATAGGTGCGCATTCGTGGCAACAATAAAAGCCGAGAGGACAAAATTGGCCACTTTGCCAGAAGCATATTTCCGAATTGAGCGCGCTTGTTTACTAGTCGTCCACTGGCATCAAGCTCACTAGCATCTAAATCAACGGGAGGGCCGTAAACCCAATAGTAGTCGGGCAAAAGTTCAGCAATTCGAGCCGGCTGATCTGCATCAGGCAGCTGGCTGAAGTTGCGCGTCACCTCTTGCAGGGCTATGATATCAGCACCACGTACAGCCTCAACAATCCGTCCAAGGTCGTAGTTACCATCTTTTCCCAAACAATATTGAATATTATAAGTAACGAACTTCATAAAATTTCACCCCCAAGCCACACAGTATAAGCACTCAAGACCTTAAGTACGCCTAACTACTCAGTATAGTGCATCATAATACCAGTATCCTTGTTAATCCAATTTGGTTTATAAACGCGCACATACAACCATTTTATTTACCATATGCTCCAATTACCAAAAAATCTGTGAATATTGTCGCTAAGTCTAGCGCTATTTATGCAGCCTAGTGTTTTTGAAATAATCAAATTACTCTTTGTAGCTGGAAGAGTCCGAGTACAAAATACAACTCAGTAATTTCTTGCGCCTCCTTTCTTTGATAGTGAGATATTAATGGAAATGATAACGAATCGTATTTATTTCAAATGACTATAAGCATCTTACATTCAAACCTTAATTTACAGTTATTTTGCTTCAAAAGTAATTCTCTTTTTTGCATTAAAACATGGTATAAATAACTCTTGTTGATCATCAAAATATTTAATTATGACCATACATAAAAAGTACATTTCAGCTGATGAACTATTACTGGATTCATTCAAATTAGGGATGAAAATTCATAATAGTGGCTTTAAACCTGACTTTATTGTGGGCGTTTGGCGCGGAGGAGCGCCAGTAGGCATTGCTATTCAAGAACTGCTTTCTTATCTAGGTAACCATGCAGATCATATTGCAATTCGTACATCTTCATACACAGGAATTAACTCCCAACTTAAACGTGTACGAATCCATGGTTTGAGTTACCTGATAAAAAATATGAATGCCGAAGACAAACTACTCATCGTCGATGATGTATTCGACTCTGGTAGAAGCATCAAAGCTATTCTTGACACGTTAAAAGCCAAATCAAGAAAAAATACCCCTCAAGATATTCGAATTGCAATGCCGTGGTATAAGCCAGAGAGAAACATTACGAACTTCACGCCTGAATACTATCTTCACGAAACCGATGATTGGCTCATCTTTCCTCATGAGATGGATGGCTTAGAGGAGGCTGAAATTTTTGAAAACAAACCAGGGCTGAAAGAAATATTGTCTCAAAATACCGCTAAAAAATAACGACAAAAGCTTAACCCCTCCATTGAATCAACTGGCATTATGCACGAGCCAATTGCCTCAGTTCGTATGCTGATTTTTTGTGGCGATGAATTAATTCCGCTTCATCCAAGTTTTCACTCATTTTTATCTCTCCTAGTTATAAATTTAAGTAGTCGCCTTATATAACAATACTTAGTTAGGGTAGGTTTTTATGCAACAACTGAATTTTTACTGTAATCATTTAATAATTTATACATGTCA
>CAWVVS010000091.1:0-4728 GCA_963933655.1 uncultured Candidatus Thioglobus sp.
CAAACCTTGATACTGAATTTGGCATCCGGTAGGGGAATCGAACCCCTCTTGCCAGGATGAAAACCTGGAGTCCTAACCGATAGACGAACCGGACATAACTTTTTTTTGCTGGTGGAGCTAAGCGGGATCGAACCGCTGACCTCTACACTGCCAGTGTAGCGCTCTCCCAGCTGAGCTATAGCCCCAAAACCTAGGTTAATCAGCAAAAACGTAAATTATAGTCTGTATCTTAATTCAGTCAAGTCAAAATTGGTAAAATATTTACTATTATTTAGCCGAAAGAGTAATTATGGAAAAAACATTTGATGCCAAACAATATTCAATCGAAGTACTTTACCATGTTGGTACTTACGAAAATTCAATCCATTTTATTGTTGATAAAAAAACCAAGCAATGTGCAATTGTTGACCCTGCTTGGGAAGCGGATTTATTTATTCAAAGAATCAAAGAAAAAGGTTACACATTAACCGACATTTTGATCACCCACTGGCACGGCGACCACACCAATGCTGTTGATGAAGTTGCGAATAAAACCGGCGCTAAAATTACGGCAGGTATTAATGAACTGCCTTATCTGGATATTGAAAACACGGTGCATACGGTGAAGGACGGCGATATTCTTAAACTGGGTGAAACTGAGATAAAAATCATCGAAACTCCTGGTCATACTAGCGGTGGCGTTTGTTACTTATTGGATGATCATCTGATTGCAGGCGATACGCTGTTTGTCTATGGTGTTGGCATTTGTAGTCTTGCGGGCTCCAATCCGGTGAAATTATTCCATTCGCTGAACAAATTAAAAACACAAGTTGGTGATGACATCACTCTGCTCTGTGGCCATGATTACGGCAGTGAAATTAGTACCACGCTTGCGCAGCAAAAAAAGGCTAATCCGTTTTTATTGATTGAAGATCTAGAAACCTTTGTCCGTTATCGAATGGAAGTGCACGATGTTACTCGCAGCTACCCAATGTCGCCGATGTCACTTGCCGAGGTAAACGCCCTTCTATGATAGGCATTTACGGTGGCTCGTTTGACCCTGTACACATAGGCCATTTAGCATCCGCTGCATTTTTAAAAAGCGAGCTAAATCTTGAGAAATGCCTGCTAATGCCTTGTGCAATACCTGTTCATAAGATGGGTCTGCATTATTCTAACAGTCAGCGACTAGAGATGTTGAATCTTGCCATTCTTGATTATATTGAATTAGAGATTGATAGTCGTGAAATCGCCAGAGGCGGGGATTCATATACCATTGATACTCTTAGAGAGTTAAAAAGTGAACAACCCAACGAGACCTTTTGTCTTATTATTGGCATGGATAGTTTCATGCAATTTATGAGTTGGAAAAACTGGCAAGACTTTGCTTCACTTGCTCATTTAATTGTTTTACCACGACCAAACTATCAAAATAACAATCGGTCACTCGCTTCATTTGAAACAACAGAAGACAAACAACTTCTAACCGAGCACCAAAATGGTCTTCTATACTTTTCTATGTGCCCCTTGATAGACGTTTCATCAAGTGAGATTCGCGGTAAAATTGCCGCCAATAAAAATCTTGACGATTTTTTACCTAAACCCATTATTAACTATATAAAAAAACAATGACGCTTGATGAAGAAATAAAAGTCGTTGTCGATGTAATCGATGACATGAAAGGGGAAAATATCCTTACCTTTAACGTATTAAAGAAAAGCGCTGATATGGAAGCCATCATCGTTGCAACCGGCCGATCGGTGCAGCACGTGCGCGGTATCGCCAATAACGTCAAAATAGAAGCCAAACGATTGAGCATGTCTTTTCTTGGCTTGGAAGGCTCTGAAGTTGGTGAATGGGCTCTGGTCGATCTGGGCTCAGTAGTTGCTCATATCATGACTGAAAAAACGCGTGAATACTACAATCTAGAAAAACTTTGGTCATTCGAGGACGATGAGGATTAACCTTGTCACTATTGGTAAAAAAATGCCAGAATGGATTAACACTGGCATTAATCACTATAAAAAACAATTACCAAGTTCTTACAACTTTACCTTGACCGCGCTCGAAGCGCAAAACCGTAAAGTAAAAAATATCGATCAAATCAAAAACTTAGAGAGCAAGATGCTACTTGAGGCCGCTAGTGGTGCTTCAATATTTATAGCTTTTGATGAGACTGGTAAACAGCAATCCTCTCAAATGATTGCCAATGCAATGAAATCTTGGCAATTAGATGGTGAGAGCGTTGCACTATTTATTGGCGGCGCAGATGGTCTTTCAGACGAGATTAAATCCAAATGCCACCAACTTTGGGGATTATCCAAATTAACAATGACGCACTCAATGGCAAGGTTATTAGCTGTAGAGCAAATATATCGTGGCCACAGCTTACTGACCAACCACCCCTACCATAGGGATTAACACTTATAAAATCGCAAATACATTCTCTGGCGGTCGACCGATTACAACGCCTTTGTCAGTTTTAACAATTGGGCGCTCAATAAGAATCGGTGTGGCAATCATTGCCTGAACTAAAGCTTGTTCTGACAAGGATGGATCGGAAAGGTTTTGTGCTTTATACTCAGCTTCCCCTGTTCTCATTAATTCGCGAGCGGTAATTTCAAGTTTGGACAATAATAAGGTGAGATCTGCTTCGTTGGGTGGATTTTCCAGATAGTTAATGATCTCAAAATGGATATTGTTTTGCTCTAAAATAGCCAGTGTTGCTCGAGATTTTGAGCATCGTGCATTGTGATAAATCTTAGTCGTCATCGATTAATCCATGAAAAAAACTATAATTATACCCATGGGCAACAAATTTCGTTTAGGCAAGAAGATTGCCCATCTAAGCTTAATATTCTCTCTATTATTGCCATTTCAAACTGGCAATGCGTCTGTATTTGACGATATCCTTGAATGGATTAGCCCTTCCATAGAGCCTAAACAAGAAGTAATCGAGACCGTTGACGAACCCCGTGGTCTAGTGTTTGAGTTGGTTGATATGAGGGGTAATATTTACACTCAAAACAACACCAAAGGTAAGTATCTAATCGTCAACTTTTGGGCAACTTGGTGTTCACCATGTCTTAAAGAAATTCCCGCTTTTGTGACGTTTTATAATAACCATTCTGATCAAGTTGAAATTTTAGGCCTCAACTACGAAGGCATGAATGTCGAAGCTGTTAATGAATTTAAAGAGCGATTTGACGTTAATTACCCCATTATTCTCTATGCTGGTAGTAACGAGGATGAATACGCCAAATTCGGTGATCTCGTTGGCATGCCAACCACACTTGTTTATGACCCTAATGGCGAACTTATACATACCTTTATTGGTGAAATTGGCATTGAAGAATTGGCGCAGTTTATACCACTAGACTCTTAGATTCGCCGCCCTCATCTCGAACAAGTTTTGGCAATAAATAGCCGGACAAACTGTTCTGTAATTCTCGATAGATTTCTTTGGCTTTCTCATCACTCAGTAAAAAGTGTTCAGCGCCACTAACCTTGTCAAGCAGGTGAAGGTAATAAGGCATGATGGAGCTCGCAAATAACTTGGTTGAGAGTGCTGTTAGTATTTTGGCATTATCATTCACACCTCTAAGCAACACAGATTGATTAAGAAGCGTCAAAGACTGCAGTTTTTTTACTTGATTTATAAAATCGGAAGAAATTTCTCGAGGGTGGTTTATGTGAAAAACCATCACAACTTTTAAACGAGTTTTATTCAATATTTCTGCCAGTTTATCCGTGATTCGGCTTGGAACAACCACAGCGGTTCTGCTGTGAACTCTAAGGGTCTTAATGTGATCAATACTCTCGACTGATTTGATTATTTTTTCAATTTTTCCATCGCTGAGTGTTAATGGATCTCCTCCACTCAAAATAACCTCATTAACCTGAGTATTAGCTCGCAAATAGAGATTGATTTCTGACCAATTACTGAGAATATCATGCTCTTCATAGTCAAAATTTTGTCTAAAACAATATTGGCAATGAATCGCACAAACTCGACTGGCAATCAACAACACTCTTGAAGGGTATTTATGTATTACACCCTGTATCGGTGAGTATTTTTCATCCTCGAGAGGAGAGTCGCTAAATCCATTTTGTGCTTGACTTTTCGATGGCAAAACTTGCAATAAAAGCGGATCAAGAGGATTGCCTACCTCAATTTTATCAGCAAACTCCAATGGGATTTTGATTGGAAATTTGCCTTCAGAAAAGCACTCAGTATTCAGCTGATGATTGGCCTCATTAGCACTTTTGATACTGTTCCTGATGCTTTGATTCCAAGTAATATTCATGAAGGAGTATTCTGACTACAAAAAAAATAAATTAACAAACATGGCAAAATAATACTGTGAGATCATAGCATAAATTAATACTATTAAATCTAAAGTGATTTGTACAAAGATCTCGGTCCAAAGATGATTATAATTTACTCACCAACATCGCTTCGACTTTATCGAAGAATTATAACAAATGACATAACGGCTCATCTTTTGAAGCCTTAAATTAACAAATAATTTAACAATATGAATGCATCCGTAAACCTTGATGATCTAAATCAAGAGCAGCGTCTTTCAGTGACACTTGAAGATAATATGAATGCACTTATTTTGGCCGGAGCTGGTAGCGGCAAAACACGCGTCCTGACCCAGAGAATTCATTATTTAGTTTCTGAGAAAGACTGCTATCTTGACTCCATTCTTGCCGTTACTTTTACTAATAAAGTCGCCAATGAAA
>CAWVVS010000092.1:0-4719 GCA_963933655.1 uncultured Candidatus Thioglobus sp.
TTTAAAGCCAAGATCTGCTGCAACACTTGCACCTTCGTTATGGCCTTCAACAATCGCATCAGCTAAAACCATTGTGCCCTTAGCACGACCGGCAACGGACATACCAACCGGTACTGAAGAATCTGGCAAGAATGTTGCAAGTTCATTATTCCACTTAGGAATACCACGATGGTGGCAGGTTAAATGAAGGTTTGGATTCCAACCACCAGAAACAGCCAGAGTGTCCGTATTGATTGTTTTGCCGTTTGAAAGCGTAATTGATTTAATCGCGCGTCGACCTTTGGTATCAGTAACATCTGTACCCATAAAGATCTCAGCACCATCGATTGACATCACAGGCTCTATTGAGCGTGAATCAATCACTGCAACAACTTTAACACCTTTATCGGTCAAATCTTTAGCTGTTTGCCAACCGTCGTCATTGTTCGTGTAAACACTCACTCTTTGACCCGTGGCAACTGCAAATCTGTTGAGATAAGCTCTAACAGCACTTGCCATCATAATACCTGGGCGGTCATTATTACCAAAGGCAATTGCTCGCTCAGTTGCGCCTGCACAAAGAATCGTGCGTTTTGTGTATATACGCCAGTTAACTTGTCGCGGCTTAGTGTTATCGGCCCTTGCCTCGTCTGCTCTATTTTCAATGGCTCCATAGATACCGTGATCATAAGCACCGAAAATAGTTGTGTCAGCCATCAATGTTACGTTGTCCATTGCAGCTAGTTTTGCAACCACTTGCTTGGCCCATTCGCTACCGGTAATACCATTAATCTCGTTAGTTTCCGAATTTAATCGTCCACCCATGATGAAATCTTCATCAGCAAGAATAACTCTCGCACCAGATTCAGCTGCTGTTAATGCAGCAGAAAGACCGGTAGCACCAGCACCAATGATCAAGATATCGCAATAGCGAAAACCCTTATCGTAAGTATCTGGATCTTCAAGCATAGAAAGCTTACCAAGACCAGCAGAATGACGAATTGCAGGCTCGTAGATTTTTTCCCAGAAAGCTTTTGGCCACATGAAAGTCTTGTAGTAAAAACCAGCACTTAGGAATGGCGAAAAGAAATCAGTAATTGCCATAAAGTCGAAGCCTAAAGGACCTCTATGGTTCTGACTGTTTGCTTCTAAGCCGTTATATAGTTGTGTAATCGTTGCACGTGTATTTGGCTCTTTATAAGCGCCGTGACCGATTTCCATGATGGCATTTGGCTCTTCTGAACCCGCTGTTACGATACCACGTGGACGGTGATATTTAAACGAACGCCCTACTAAATGCTTGTTATTTGCAAGTAAAGCAGAAGCAAGTGTATCACCTTCATAACCTCGTAAAATTTGGCCATTAAAAGTAAAGCTTATTGATTTAGTCTGGTCAATTAGACCGCCATCGATTCTGTTAATTTGACTCATTTTGATCGACCCTGTGCTCTTGAGACGTCTTGAGCAAGCTCAACACTTTTAATCTCATGTGTTAAAGTACAGCGAATAACAACTAACCAAGATTGGTCGCCTTGTTCGTGGTACCAAAGTTCGCGGTTGTCACCAGCAATATTTTCTCTAATATATAGGTACTGATAGAAGTCTTCAGCAGCTTCTTCAGACTCCCAGTTTGTTGGTCTATTGATCAGATCAGCAGATCCCAAATAAACAAACTCCTCAGAATCACGAGGACCTAATAATGGATGGTTTATTATCATTGTCTTATCCTCTAATGTAGGTTGGGTTGTGCACCAACACCTTTCTCATCTATCATTTCGCCACGTCTGAAACGATCAAGACGGAAAGCTGTTGCAACTTCATGAGGTTCGTCGGTTGCCAATAAATGCGCATAACAATAACCACTTGCAGGTGTTGCTTTAAAGCCGCCATAACACCAACCGCCATTAAAGAACAATTCTTGAATGTCGGTCTTATCAATAAACGGTGAACCGTCCATAGACATGTCCATGATGCCGCCCCACATACGTAATAATCGAACACGACCAACCATTGGCATAATCGCCATACCACCAGAACACACATCCTCCACAACGGGTAAGTTGCCGCGTTGAGCATACGTGTTGTATGCATCAATATCACCACCAAAGACTAAGCCGCCTTTGTCAGATTGCGAGCAATAAAAATGGCCTGCGCCAAATGTAATAACGTTATCCATTACAGGCTTAAGGCCCTCAGTTACAAATGCTTGCAGAACATGAGACTCGATTGGTAAGTTAATGCCTGCTTTCGACATTACACGACTCGAAGAGCCAGCAACACAAACGCCAACACGTCCAGCTTTAATGTCGCCCTTTGTTGTTTGCACGCCGAGGCACTTGCCGTTCTCAATATTAAAGCCAGTGACTTCACAATTTTGAATAATATCAACACCCAAATCACTCGCACCACGAGCATAACCCCAAGCTACGGCATCGTGACGAACCGTTCCACCGCGTGGTTGTGCTAACGCGCCCTGAATTGGAAAACGGGCATTGTCCATATCAAGAAAAGGATACCTCTCCTTAACTTCTTTTTTATTTAAGTATTCACAACCAGCATCAGCAAACAACATTGCATTGCCGCGACGCATAAATGCGTCACGCTGAGCATCCGAGTGGATAAGGTTCATAATGCCGCGCTGAGATACCATTGCGTTGTAGTTCAAATCTTGTTCAAGATTCTCCCACAACTGCATAGACATCTCGTAAAAAGGTTCGTTACCAGGCAAAAGATAGTTAGAGCGAATAATGGTGGTATTTCTACCGACATTACCGCCACCAATCCAACCTTTTTCAAGCACGGCTACATTCGTAATGCCATGGTTTTTTGCCAAATAATAAGCAGTAGCCAGACCATGACCACCACCACCTACAATAATAACATCATAGCCATCAGCTTTAGGCTCAGCATCACGCCAAGCAGGCTCCCAACCTTTGTGTCCCGTCAACGCCTCTTTCAAGACTTTGAGGGCAGAATACTTTGTCCTACTCACAGTTTAACTCCAAGGGTAAGGGCTGTTTGATACAGGGTGTAATTTACCCTCTTTGAAGCGAGAGAACCTGAATGGTTCAAGAAGCTCTTGCTTCTCGCCCAACAATTCTTCAGCAACTAGACAACCAACACCCAGCATTTTATAGCCATGGTTAGAGTCAGCAATAATTGTTACGTTTTCATTATAAGTATCAATCACTGGGAAGCTATCAGCTGTCATACAGCCAATGCCACCTGAGGCTTCTTTATGGTATTTGTCCATCATGCCTTCGAAACGCTTATGACAATGCGCCAACGCAGAAACCCACATCTCAGGGAATTCTTTACTTGCTACAAATTCTGTACTTGCTGGACCGTAAGGATCAATTGCAACTTCGTCAACCGGTGTAGGCACTTTCCAAGGAGCTGCGCCGCCTTGAATACCACCAAAACCCCAATCTGGTTTGTAGTAAATACCCCATAATTGATCAGTAATCAATGAACCATCAACTGTAGAGTACAAAGGTGCATCAGTATCAACGTGTAATACTGGCGGAACTTTGCCATCGTTAGTAACCAAAGTTTCAGGTGGAATTTCTAGAACGCCTTCTTCAAGCTGCCAGAAAACCCACATGTCAACGTTCTCATGAACGTTACCTTCAAGATCTTTAAGTTCGATTTGAGAAGGTAAGCCAAGCATTGTCCAAAAATCACGAACCCATGGGCCAGCGCCAATGACTAATTTATCACATTCGATTGTGCCGTTGCTTGTTTCAACTGCTGTTACTCTTTGACCTTCACCTGCAGAAACAAAGCCTGTAACTTCAGTATCAAGAACAATACTAACACCAAGATCAAGGACCTTCTTAGAAAGACCTTCCATCGCTGTAACATTGTTTGCATAACCACCCGGCTTTTCATGAAGAACCGAAGTAATGCCTTGAGCTTGCCAATCGTCAAACATGTTAAGCATGTATTCACGTGACTCTTCTTCGCCTTCGATAAAAACACTTTCGTAACCAATTGCTTGTTGCTCTGCGTGAATTTGCTTCACATCTTCGCGCATGCTTTCACAAGAAATTTGCATGTAGCCGTTTGCATGGTAGCTAAACGCCTCTGGATCACTTTCCCATACACTCACTGAATGCGCCATTAATTTACGCATAGCTGGCTGGAAATAGTTGTTACGAACAACACCACAAGCAATGCCTGTAGCGCCTGCTGCAATTGTGTCCGCTTTGTCAATGATTACAATACGACCTTCAATGCTTTCGCCAGCTGCTGTTAAGTTTTCGGCTAAACGCCATGCTGTTGAAAGACCGTGGATACCGGCACCGATAATAACGTACTCGGCTTGACTTGGTAATGACATACTATTTCTCCTATTGGATTAGTGAGTTGAAAAAACAAAAAAAATCAAGATTTAATAAAACATTACTAAATCTATCGAGTTAAACTTATCGAAATTTTAATAGCACTATTATCTTGTAAATGAAACTAATGGACTCTAAAAATATTCACACTGTGATGAAATCATTAGCAAAAAATTCAACTGTCCTACTAGTGTCATACTCACACAATATTTACAACGACATTATTGATAAGCTACTTGAGATTGAGATCTAAGACCACAAAGCCATTATTTTGGAAAGAAGTTTAGCCACACAAAACAATATAACCAACAATTAAAATATAAAATAAGTATACTTGTATTCAACATTATACGTAGAGAGATCATGTCACGTAGGCCCTATAAATTACCCCCATTAA
>CAWVVS010000093.1:0-4668 GCA_963933655.1 uncultured Candidatus Thioglobus sp.
TCTAACAAAATATCAAAAATACCACTTTTGTGATAACTACTATCTTTGTCTAAAACGACCTCTATGTGAAGATTGTTATTCAACAACAATATATTTTCAGACTCGGAATACCCAATAAATTTTTCCTTATCAACCAACGTTGCATTTTGGCCATTATTTAGAACAAATATAAGTTGACTTGGGTGCTTTTCAATAGAGCGAATTTGCCTGTAAGAGGCACCTTTAAGTGGTACAACTTCATCAAGGAAGTCGCAGGCAAGCTCGGCTGTTTTTTTAACACGATGAAGGTTGTGGGCAAAAGAAGTTGCCATATTGCCCTTATTAGGGATAACGTCTGTACCATAAAGCGAATCAAACAAACTACCCCATCGTGCATTGACTGCATTGAGGGCAAATCTAGCATTAGAAATAGGCACCACTAACTGCGGACCAGCAATGAGAGCTATTTCATCATCAACATTATCAACCTCAATTGAAAAGTCAGTGGGTTGAGGTAAAAGGTAGCCAATTTTAGAGAGGAAGTCTTTGTAATTAGCCGCGTTAAAGTTGGGTGATTTTTCTATGTGCCACGCATCAATTTGTGCTTGTAGCTTGTCTCTTTTATTAAGAAGATCGCCATTTTCTTGAGTTAATTCAGAAACAATATAAGTGAGGGATTTAAAGAACTCTTCCGCATTTATTGACAAACCAGCACATGCTTCGGCTTCAATAAAATTGTAAAAATCACAGTCAATTTCAAAACCGTTAAGCTTAACTCTATTATTTGATATTTTTAAACTCTTGAGTTTCAAGTTCGTCATCAAATGTACCTCTGTAAGTTATTGAATTAATTGTGATTATAATCTTATATGCGCTCTATCTAATTGATACAATATTACATAAAATTAACACTTTATTACTTTATTGAGGAAATGCATATCATCTCATTGAATCGCCCTCATTGTTGTTTTTATATTAGTGCGTCTAGTCCAGCCTGAGAGACCACTGTGTCTTGGTCTGGTGTGCCAGAACTACAGCCAATTCCACCAACGATTTGACCCTCAACAAACAATGGCAATCCACCACCGACAACACAAAAGCGCCCTTGATGTGATGTTTGAATGCCAAAGGCAGGCCCATGATTGCGAACAGCCGCACCGTAATCTGACGTTGGTTTTCTGGCTGCTGCTGCAGTGAAGGCCTTGTCAATTGAAATATTGATACTGGTAATACGGGCATTTTCCATTCTCGTAAACAGCATCAGATGTCCACCATCATCCACAATGGCGATATCCATATCCACACCTATCTCGTCTGCTTTATTGATTGCACCATCCATCATGATTTTTGCGTCTTCAAGCGTAAGTTTTAATACTTGTTTCATACTTTCTCCTTAATTACAATGACGCCATCTTCATCGGCGTATAAATACTCACCCGGCGTAAAGGTTACACCAGAAAAATTTAATTCAATATCAGCTATTCCAGCGCCCTTTTTAACACTTTTTAAAGGAAAAACTCCCAAGGATTTAACACCAATATCCATCTGATTAATATCAACAGAATCACGAATTAAACCGAACATAAGTATGCCCTGCCAACCATTTTCAACGGCCTTGGCGGCCAGCATATCGCCCAACATGGCACAACGCTTTGAACCACCTGCATCAACCACTAAGACGCAACCCGAGCCATCAGAAAATACTTTTTCTCTAACGAGGGAGTTATCTTCAAAACACTTAACCGTTTGAATGCGACCATTAAAACTTGTTTTAGCGCCAAAAGATTGATAACCAGGCTCTAGATATTGCACCTGTGGATGAAGTGCGTCAGATATATCGCAAGTTTTATTCATTATTATCTCCATAAATATTGCACATTCTTTTTTCTTGGCCGTAAGGGTAATAATCCATCACACCTTCTTTCTCAATTCTTTGCTGAATCGAGCACCAATAATCAGCATCCAGCAATTTCTGATAGTTACGACTAAATATTCCTTTCATCTCTGGGCTTGGGAACATAAAGTATTTAAATTCTTCTGGAAAAACATCATCAGGACTAACGTAATACCAAGGCTCTGAGGCCATTTCTTGTTCGTGAGTTTTAGGCTCTGGTATTTTTCTGAAATTTGGTTTACTCATCAGTGTGATTTCATCGTAATCATAAAAAACCACTCGATTTTGACGAGTCACGCCGAAATTCTTAGTGAGCATATCGCCGGGGAAAATGTTTGAGTTGATTAACTCGTCGATAGCCAAGCCATAATCATTAATGATGTGCTGTTGCTGTTCGTTTGTTGCCGACTCTAGATATATATTGAGCGGCGTCATTTTGTTTTCAATATACATATGCTTGATAATTAGCAAATCACCTTCTATTTCAATATTTGAGGGTGCTTTGATTTTTAACTCTTCAAGCAGAACATCGTCAATATCTTTAAGTGGAAAGGCAACATCCGAAAACTCCCAAGTATCCGCAAGGCGTCCAATACGCACGTGGTTTTTGACAAAATAATACTTGTCCTGAACCATTTTACGAGTGCCTGTTTTGGGCGGGGTAAAGTGATCATTAATCATCTTAAACACAAAGGGGAACATTGGAAAAGTAAAGACCGACATCACCATCCCTTTGATGCCCGGTGCAATGATCAATTTTTCTTTCGTAATCTTTGAATACTTCAAAAAATGCCTATACAGTAATGTTTTGCCGTGCTTATGCAAGCCGATTAAACTGTATAGATCTGCACGAGTTTTGCCAGGAATCGCCGTCCTAAGGTATTCAACAATCGCCGATGGATAATCAGTATCAATAAAAAAGTAAGAGCGTGAAAAACTGAAAATCGACGAAATACTTCTGAGATCTGCTACCAAAATATCAACGAACATGCCACGATTTTTCTCGTTTAAAAGCGCTATTAAAATGGGCCGGCTGGAATGAAGTTCGGTAATTACACTGCCAACAATGTAGGCGCCTTTTCCTCTAATAAATGCTGCATTAATGACCTGAATCTCGAAAAGATCTGACACAATGTGATCAAACTGTTGGTAGAACTGCTCTTTTAGTCGTGATACATCCCTGCTCAAATCCTCAAAATCACAAGCAAAAGAATAGCTTTCTAATATTTGCGAAAAGACCTCTTCCAGATTGCCGTTTCGAACAATATAACTGTGAATAACCGGCTCATCCATATCAATATAATTGGTGGATACGCACGGTTTGGTAAAAATATACTGGTTGTTGTAAAAACTGCGTTCAAAAAGATGGCAAAAAACAGAATTAAAAAACGTCTCTGCTAGTTCGGGTTGTTTATGATCAGAAATTAGGTGAACGTAGTATCGTTTAACACTTCGCCAAAAACCAGGAACGCGTTCTTTTTCCTCCAGTTCTTTTTTAAGTTCAGCACAATAGAGACTAACTTGATCATCGTAAAAATTAAGACGGAGCTTAGATTCTTTCTCGATTAAGTCCCATTGACGTTTTTCGAAGTATTCTTTGGTTTTGATGGATGCACTTTTGATGTTTTCATAGTGCTGATTGAAACCGCCCAATATTTTCTTGGCAGTGTCTTCTGGGGTTGAACTGATTGATGAATTTTGCATCATTAGAGATCTTTGCATTAGTGTCTCATCATAACACAATGAAGCCACCCACGGATTGACTCAAGAAGACACCAACCCATGAGGGGATTTATATTAGAACTGCTCTTCTTCTGTAGAACCCGTAAGTGCAGTAACTGAAGATTTACCACCCTGAATAACAGTTGTGACATCATCAAAGTAACCAGCGCCAACTTCTTGTTGGTGTGATGCAAATGTGTAACCTCTGTCAGCTGAAGCAAATTCAGGCTCTTGAACTTTTTCAACATAATGCTTCATGCCTTCGCCTTGTGCATACTCGTATGCAAGATCAAACATGTTGTACCACATGTTGTGGATACCGGCCAATGTGATGAATTGGTACTTGTAACCCATGTCAGCAATATCTTGCTGGAACGAAGCAATTTGGCTGTCGTTAAGGTTCTTCTTCCAATTAAATGATGGCGAACAGTTGTATGCAAGTAGCTGGTTAGGATTTTCAGCCAATACCGCTTCAGCGAACTCACGTGCAAAACCTAAGTCTGGCTTGCCTGTCTCACACCATACTAAGTCAGCGTAAGGTGCGTAAGAAACACCACGAGAGATAGATTGCTCAAGACCGTTCTTAACAATGTAGAAACCTTCAGGTGTTCTCTTGCCTGTTAAGAATTTCTCATCCGCTGGATCAACGTCTGAAGTCAATAAGTTAGCAGCCTCAGCATCAGTACGAGCCAAAACAACTGTTGGAACACCCATAACGTCAGCTGCTAGACGAGCTGAAATCAATTTTTGTATGGCTTCTTGCGTAGGCACAAGAACTTTACCACCCATGTGGCCACATTTCTTAACAGCAGCCAACTGGTCTTCAAAGTGAGCGCCAGCTGCGCCAGCTGAAATCATATTTTTCATCAATTCGAATGCATTCAATACACCACCGAAACCGGCTTCAGCATCAGCAACAATTGGAAGGAAGTAATCAACATGCTTGTCGTCACCCTTCTCAATTCCACGAGCCCACTGAATTTCATCAGCTCTTTTGAATGTGTTATTAATACGACGCACCATTGTTGGTACAGAATCGTAAGCATATAGGGACTGGTCCGGGTACATTGTTT
>CAWVVS010000094.1:0-4662 GCA_963933655.1 uncultured Candidatus Thioglobus sp.
CACTCGGTAAGACATGTCTGGATCATTACCAAAAGCCACGCCACCCTCTTTTACGTTCGGGCACGAGATGTTGATTTCAATTGCGTCAATATCACTATCGTCAAAACGTTTGGCAATTTCACCGTATTCCTGCACCGAAGAGCCGGAAATATTGGTAATAAACTTTGTTTCGCTTTTATCAAGCGCAGGCATAATGTCGTTAATCACTACATCGGTGCCTGGATTTTGTAAACCAATAGCGTTAATCATTCCGCTTGGGGTTTCAATCACTCGATGCGGCTTGTTACCAAGACGTGGCTCCAGCGTTGTGCCCTTAAGGCAGACCGCGCCGACATCGGCATTCGAAAATCCTTTTATACGGGTGTACTCTTCGCCAAAGCCAACACAGCCAGACAGGAGTACGATTGGCGAGTTTAGTGAGAGACCACAAAAGTTTACTTTTAGGTTGCTTTGCATGGGGGGTATTATACTTTTATGAGCGGGCATTCATCGGCGAACTTCGGCTAAAATGCTGCCATGAACGGTATCTTTATAACTGGCAGCAATACAGAGGTCGGTAAAACCACTGTTGCTGTCGAAATCGTCCAACGATTAAGCAAAGAGCGCAGGGTTAGGACTAGAAAGCCAGTGGAAACAGATTGCCCAGTTATAGCTGGGGAGTTTGCACCAAAGGATGCACTGGCGCTGTCTGAGGCCTGTGGAAATAGCGAGCCACTCTCTATTATTTGCCCCTATTGTTTTGAATTGGAGGCTAGTCCGGAAAAAGCCAGTTATGAGGCTGGCAAGAGCCTTGACTTAGGGCAACTTGTTGAAGCATGCCGCCAAGATGTTGGCAATGACTTTGTCCTTGTTGAGGGTGCTGGGGGGCTTTATTCTCCAATAGCAGAAAGGACACTAAATGTCGATTTAGCCTTGGAGCTCAATTTGCCTTTGGTTGTTGTTGTGCGCGATGAGCTTGGCGCCATCTCGCAAGCGCTGCTGACCATTGGCGCTGCACACAAACACAAACTGCGTGTAGCTTGTGTGGTTCTCAATCAGATTGAAGGGAACAATTTGTCAAACCTTGAGGCGCTTAAAGCTCATACAAACGTGCCATTGGTTTGTTTTTCGCCTGCGAATTTGGAGCGGTTTTGGCTTGATATCAAGGCTTTAATCTAAGAGTGTAAGGTTTGGTTTTTTTTCTTTTGTAGGCTCATTGTCAGTATTGGAGTCAAAGAACATTCCCTCACCATTTTCTTGTGCATAAATAGTGAGCACCGTACCACATGGAACAATAATCTCTTGGGGGCCGCCGCCAAACCTTGCCTTAAAGCTAATGGACTCGTTTGTGATTAAACGGTCTACAGTTGCTGTAGAAGAGATATTTAATACGATTTTTCCTTCTTTAGATAGCCCTTCAGGCACGACCACACTCTGTGTTTCACAATTAACAAGAATGTGAGGCGTGAGATTGCTGTCCTCCATCCATTCGCAATAAGCACGAATTAGATAGGGGACAACGCTATTCATCAGGTATTACTGGTTAAAGTCTTTTTCACAAAAAGTAAGACCTTCCTGGAAGCCCTCTTTGTCGAAAAGTCTGGCAGCATAGCTGAGGATTGGCTTGGCTTTGTCGCCCAATTCAATACCCAGAATGCCAAGACGCCATAGTACGGGCGCTAAACACACATCTACTAAAGTCATTGTGTCGCTTTTGAAGTATGGTTGGTGAGCAAATAAAGGAATCAATTCAATCAAATTGCCGTTTAGTGTTTTTCTTGCAGCACCAGCCGCTTTTTTGTCGCCATTAAGAATCGTGTCAACCAGTTCATACCAGCAGCCTTCTGCGCGAGTGAAGCGATAGATCAATAAGCGCTTTTCTGCTTTTTCGATTGGATCAATAGGCAGGAGTGGCGGGAACGGGAAACGTTCGTCTAGATACTCCATGATGACTGACAAGTCATATAAAACCATACCTCTATCAAAAAGAGTTGGCATTGTTTGACAAGGGTTAAGCTCCAAGACCTCTTCAGGCATGTCATCAAACTCAAGTTCGATAACATCACACTCAATAGATTTATGTGCCATAATAAAGCGCACTGCATGGGACTCTAACTCTTGTGTTGCAGAGTAGAGGGTTGTTGAAGCTGGGTTTGGTTTTGTAAGCATAATTATTATCTCGAAAAGTAAAAAAGCGAGCCCGGAGAGGCGTTGTAGAAAAAATGGTTAAATTGCATTAGAAGCTAATCTCTTTTACGCCAAATGCCATATTTTACATCTTTCCAGTATTCTTTTTTTAGGAGGTATGAAAGTACAAACAAAATAGCAAGGAAGAGCAAAACTTTTTTACCCAGATCTGTCCGCACCAATTTGGCAGGCTCTCCAACATAATCTAGGAAGTTGGTAATGTCTCTAACATCGTCATCAAAAGCATCTTCTGACCTTCCATCTCTAAGTGACCAGAGTGCGTCTGGCATTGAAGCGTTTTCAAGGACGTGGTTGTTTACGCCAAATATGCGAGACTCATCGATATAAAAGCCTTTTAAGTAACTGTAAATCCAGTCCGTGCCCTTAGATCTTGAAACTAGAGACAAGTCTGGCGGTATGCCGCCAAACCACGCTGCGGCATCTTTTGCAGGCATTGCTGTGGTGATATTTTCGCCCACTTTAGCGCTGGCAAACATGAGATTTTCTTCGACATCTGCATCACTAAGACCAAGGTCAGCACCGATGCGGCTGTAACGCATAAAACTAATGGCGTGACAACCTGAGCAGTAGTTCATAAATAACTTGGCCCCATTTTGCAACGAAGCCGTATCAGTAATATCGGTGTTGGCCTCTTCTAGTTGCAGCCCTGGCACGGCAAGAACATTAAACGAAAGTGTAACAGCAGCGATTGATAGTTGTAATTTAGTTAATGTTTTCATGGCTTACTCCGTTGTCCTCTCTGGCACTGGTTTGGTTTTGCCAATTGAGGTATACCAAGGCATTAATATAAAGAAAGCAAAATAAAGTATGGTGAATAGTCGCGCCAAGAATGCGTTCAGCTCGTTTACAGGCTGCATACCCAGCCAACCAAGCATGATAAAGCTAATCACAAAAATACCCAGCGCCCATTTGAATGGGGCACTACGATAGCGGATTGATTTAACAGGGCTTCTGTCTAACCATGGCAGAGCGACCAAAATGACCAGTGCTGCACCCATGCCTAAAACGCCTGGGAACTGCGAACCAAACATTGGTGGAATCGCTCTTAGTACAGAATAGAAAGGTGTTAAGTACCACAACGGCGCAATATGGTCCGGCGTCTTCAGTGGGTTGGCTTCAATAAAGTTGGCGTTCTCTAGGAAGTAGCCATTCATTGCTGGTGCAAAGAAGACCACCGCACAGAAGATCATCAAGAAGGCAACAACACCCATAATGTCTTTAACACTGTAGTAAGGGTGGAAGGGAATGCCGTCTTTAGGAATACCGTCCTTGTCCTTGTTCTTTTTAATTTCGATGCCGTCCGGGTTGTTTGAGCCCACAGCGTGCAATGCGACAATGTGTAAGAATACCAAGACCACCAAAATTAATGGCAGCGCCACAACGTGCAATGAGAAGAATCTATTAAGTGCAGGGTCGCCAACAGCGTAGTCACCCAAAATCCATGTTAATAGATCTGGACCAATCACTGGTACCGAGCCAAACAGTGAAATAATCACTTGAGCGCCCCAAAAAGACATTTGACCCCAAGGCAGCACGTAACCCATAAAGGCTTCTGCCATTAAAGCAATGTAGAGTACCATGCCAAGAATCCAGATTAACTCTCTTGGCGCTTTGTATGAACCATAAAGCAGGCCACGGTACATGTGCAAGTAAATCACCACAAAAAATGCAGAAGCGCCCGTTGAATGTAAGTAGCGCATTAACCAACCCCATTCAACATCACGCATGATGTATTCAACTGAAGCAAAAGCTTGAGCAGAGTCCGGTTTAAAGTGCATTGTAAGGAAAATGCCAGTAATGAGTTGCATCACCAACACTAAGATTGCTAACGAGCCAAAAAAGTACCAGAAATTAAAGTTTCTTGGTGTGTAGTATTCGGCTAAATGCTCATTCCAGACTTTCGTTAGGGGGAATCTTTGATCGATCCAACTTTGCTTGTTTTTCATGATTTTTCCTCTTATGCGGCTGGGTCTACACCGATACGGATGAGCGTATCAGAGACAAAATGATATGGCGGTATTACCAAGTTGGTCGGCGCAGGAACGCCTGCATAAACACGACCCGCAAGGTCAAATTTTGAGCCATGACACGGGCAATAAAAGCCACCTTTCCAACTCTCGCCGCCCAAGTCGGCAGCGCCCGGTTCGGGTCGGTAAGTTGGCGAACAGCCTAGGTGTGTACAAACACCAACAATAACGGCCACGCCTTCGTTGCCTTCAATAGTACGGTGTGTATTGTTAGCGTAGATCGGTTGTTGAGATTTGGAGTTGCCCAAACCATTTGGGTCGGCTAACTGCAACTCAAGCTCAGGTGAGCTAAGTGCTGCATTGGCCTCTGCGCCACGTCTGAAAATCCATACTGGCTTTTTGCGCCAAAGAACACGAACCAATTGTCCCGCTTCTAGTTTTGAAATATCGATATCAACAGGTGCGCCAGCAGCTTTTGCTCTTGCAGAGGGCTTCCATGAAGAGACAA
>CAWVVS010000095.1:0-4645 GCA_963933655.1 uncultured Candidatus Thioglobus sp.
GCAGATTCATGCGCTTGTGCTGTTGAGCTCATTCATATATATTCACTTATTCACGATGATTTGCCCGCGATGGATGATGATGATATGCGTCATAATCAGCCCGCTAATCATAAGCAGTTTGGTGAGGGCCAAGCTATTCTGGCGGGCGATGGCCTACAAGCTCTCGCTTTTCGTTTACTGGCGAATAACGACAACATTTCGCCAGAAATTCGAATCAATCTAGTGAATCAGCTTTCAAGTGCTGCTTTTGAAATGGCTGAGGGTCAATCCATTGATTTATCTATTGTTTCTAAAAATGTAGGAATTGATCTACTGTATTCAATGCACCGCAAAAAAACCGGCGCACTGCTGCAGTGTGCGGTTATGTTGGGCGCTCTGCTTAACTCTGATTTAAGTCCCGAGGATGAAACAATATTAACTTCTTTTTCACGGGATATCGGTCTTGCATACCAAATACAAGACGACGTATTAGATGTGTCAACGCCCGATAATGTACTCGGTAAAAGACAAAATTCTGATGCTGAGAAGGGTAAGCCCACATTTCCATCGATAGTTGGTATGGACGGGTCAATAAAGATTTATGAATCGTTGTACGAAAAAGCTTGCGAGAATGTTTCACAACTTAGCGTGGATGAAACGCCCTTAATCGAATTAACTAAAAAATTGCTGTCGCGAACGTTCTAAGTTTTAGTATTCTACTAAAAGTCCGCCCCAACTAAAGCCACCACCAATACCTTCGAGCATTAGTTTGTGACCTTTTTTAATACGACCATCACGCACCGCTGTGTCGAGTGCCAGTGGAATTGAAGCTGCAGAAGTATTACCATGCTTGCTTAAAGTAATAATCACTTTTTCTATGGGCAATTTGATGCGTTTAGCGATTGCGCTGATAATGCGTATATTGGCTTGATGAGGTACCAGCCAATCAATATCATCATTTGTTAAATTACACTCTTGTAGTGTTTTCTCTGCAAGCTCGGAAAGTTTACTAACTGCAATTTTAAAAACATCGTTACCAGTCATTTGGATCACTCCCGGTTCACCGATGCGGTTGTTAGATGTTTGAAGTGCGGATAAATATCTGCCATCACTAAAAATCTTAGAGTGTAGAATGCCTGTTTCATCGTCAGCACTCAAAACCACCGCTCCTGCGCCATCGCCAAAAAGGATGGCTGAGCCCCGATCACTCCAATCAACAATTTTTGAGAGTGTATCACTGCCAACAACCAATACTTTTTTGGCGTTGCCGTTTTCTATGTATTGTTGAGCTGTTGTCATTGCAAAAACAAAGCCCGCACACACTGCTTGTATGTCAAAAGCAGGGCAAGTAGCACCAATTTGATTTTGTAACATCGTTGCCGTAGCTGGAAATATTTTGTCAGGGGTGGTAGTTGCTAAGATAATCAAGTCAAGCTCACTGGCATCAACCCCTGCCATTTCTAAGGCTTTGTTACTGGCCTTCACTGCAAGGTCGCAAGTGCCTTCTTCTTCCACGATTCTACGTTCACTAATGCCTGTTCTAGCAACAATCCAATCGTGGTTTGTGTCTAGTGTTTTTTCAAGGTCGTGATTCGTCACCACCTTTGGTGGTAAGTAGCTGCCAGTGCCTATGATTCGTGCAAATTTCTTCATTTATTAGTTGTTTTTTTGTTGTTCCAGCTCGTGAGTTAACTGGTCAGAAATCTTATCGGTAATGTTAGCATGTGCTTCTAAGTACGCCAGCTTAATTGCTTGAAGGTAGGCCTTGGTATCAGCTCCGCCGTGGCTTTTAATGACCACGCCTTTGAGTCCTAGCAAACTTGCACCATTATATTGACCAGGATCTACACGCGACTTGAAATCCTTCATCACTGGGCTGGCAATCAGCGCGATGATTTTTGTTATTGGGTTTTTCATAAAAGAACGCTTAAGAAAGTGTGACATCATTTTGGCAACGCCTTCACTAGCCTTCAAGGCAATATTACCTTCAAAACCATCGCAGACAACGACATCGACAGTGCCTTTATAGATATCATCGCCTTCAACAAAACCAAAGTAGTTAAGCGAAGAGTCTTTAAGGAGTTGAGCAGTGTTTTGAATTTTCTCATGACCCTTCATGTCTTCTGTGCCGACATTAAGAAGACCAATTGTTGGTTGTGCGATATTTTCAGTGTGCTGTACTGCAATCGCACCCATGGTTGCAAATTGTAATAAAGTTTCTGATTTTGAATCAATATTTGCACCGACGTCAAGCATGTGAGTGTGACCAGTATAGGTAGGTAGACTGGTCATAATGGCAGGACGATCTACACCTTTAATGGTTTTTAGAACAAAGCGTGATATTGCCATTAAAGCGCCCGTATTACCAGCACTTACACAGGCATCAACTGTTTTATCGTTGACAAGGTTAATAGCGACCCGCATTGATGAGTCTTTTTTACGGCGTAGTGCGTGTGAAGGGGCTTCGCACATGTCAATAACTTCACTAGCATGTGTGATATCAATACGACCTAAAAATGCTTTATAGTTAGGGTGTTTTTCCAGTTCCTGCAGAATACCTGGTTTGTCACCAACAAAGTTCAGGCGTAGGTCTTCATACAACTTTAGTGCATTAAGTCCAGCTTCAATGGTGACAGGAAACCCAAAGTCACCGCCTGAGGCATCAATTGATACCTTGGTTGTCATAGCTGCTATATTTAAGCTTCTACTTCTTCGATTTCTTCAACAACCGACTTGATCACTTGTTTGCCACGGTAATAACCATCAGCAGTGATGTGATGACGCAAGTGAGTTTCACCAGTTTCTTGATCTTCAGATAATGCAGGATTTTTTAGTGCATTATGTGAACGACGCATACCTCTCTTCGAAGGTGTTTTTCTACTTTTTTGTACTGCCATTTCTTACTCCTCGCCCCCATCGGCTATTTGAATATTTTTTAGTATTGCAAAAGGGTTTTGTTTCTTTTGCTCAACCTCTTGTTCTGTGTCTTTATAAGTTGCACAATTAAAATCGTGCAAAGGTACCATTGGTATTGCTAACAAGACTTCGTCTGAAATCAACTCAATTGTTTTCAGTTCTTCATCTTCAGTTACATACAGCTCAAAACGTGAATCCAATCCTGCGCCTTGATTTTCGTTTTTAACAAAACCTAAATTAAATTCAATTTTTAAATCTTGGACAATATCTTCAAGGCAGCGCTGACATGAAAGCGCTATACCCAGTGAAATTACCCCATTAAGACAAGGTGTTCTATCATTCTCAAATGAAAAGGATAATACCACTTTGACTTTACCTGTTTTATTGCTCGCTATCTTCTCAAGTTCCGGAAAATCTCGAATTTGGTATTCCCCTGAAAAGATTAACTCTTTTCTAGCAAAGTTAAACAGTTTTAGTAGTTCTGGTGGCTTCATGCTAGCCCACTTATATTTGTTTTTCTAAAGCGTGAGTATTTTACCAGAAACTTTTCAACGAGTTAAGAACTTTGACGTTGTCTTATTGCTTCGAAAAGTGCAATTCCTGTCGCCACAGATACGTTGAGACTTTCAACATTACCATGCATTGGAATCTTGACCAGTTGGTCGCAAGTACTCTTGACCAGTTTTCTAAGTCCCTTGCCTTCCGTACCCATCACCAGAACACTTGGATCTGTCAGATTGAGTTGATACAGTGAGGATTGAGTTTCTCCATCAAGACCAACAACCCACAGAGACAATTCTTGCAATGATTTAATGGTTCTCACGAGGTTGGTTACCTGGAATATTTTTAATTGATTTAACGCACCAGCAGAGGTTTTATGCACGAGTGCATTAATTGGAGCTGAGCCGTCTTTATTGATAATTACACAGCTAACGCCTGCTGCATTAGCACTTCGCAAACACGCACCGAGATTTCTTGGGTCTTGAATAGAATCGAGCATTAGTATTAGTGGCACATCACTCATATCGCTCACAAATTTTATGAGCGCATCCTGTCCCGGTAGGGTTGGTAGAACAATATCTGCGACAATACCCTGGTGAAGCTCTCCTTTTGTTAGTCGATCCAACTTGCTTTTATCGATATAAGAGTAGTTAATTTGGTGATCATTCAGTTGTGAGATAACTTCAGATACTCGGTGATCATCTCTGCCGGTCTGAATAAAGACATTTAGTACACACTCGGGGTTTGCGTTAAGCTGTGCTTCTATGCCGTGAAAACCGTATATTTGTATTGATTTTGACATCTTAAATATATTTCCCTTATAGTTTATCTGAAAAGATTTCGATGTAAGCAGTGCTTCTGAGTTCTTGTACCCAGTCAAGGTAGTGCTTTGTCACCTTGTCGTTGATTATTTTTTGCTTACAACCCTCTAGATTAGAATTAATATAACGATTTTCTGTTTTAATGGCAATCGCCCATCCACGGCCTGAATTGTAAATTTTTGATACTTCACCTTCTTCAAGGTTGTCAAAAAAAGAAAGGTTTGAGCCTTCTATAGTGAGCCAGTCAGAAAGACCGCCTTGTGTATAAGAGTGGTCTTGAGAGTGTAATTTTGCAAAATTATAAAATGAAGCTCCTTTTTCTACGTGTTTAGCAATTTTGTTAAGAAGTTCTTTAATAGCGCTTTCTTGATCTTTAGCACCCTCTATCTCTGAAATAATTATTTGTGCTATTTTTATTTGTTTGCTGT
>CAWVVS010000096.1:0-4627 GCA_963933655.1 uncultured Candidatus Thioglobus sp.
CAGCATAAGTGGCTTGGATTTGAATCTCTAAAAACATGCGCACTAAGTGTGTACGCCTGTGAGTTTCAGTGCGGAATTGTTCAAGCACTTCATCTAGGTTGAAATCTTTACTCTTGCCCTGATTAAACAACCCTTTTGCAACTTTTTGCATATCGTCTGCTAATTGCATTTGTTGCATAACTTGCTGTGCTAGGAGGATTTCAGATTTTGATACTTCGCCATCGACCTTGGCAATATAGCCCATAACTGAAAATAAACTACTAAAAAACGCTGCTTGAACGCGCTGTTGATCGCCCAGATTGTAATTTTTACCAAATCCGCCAAAATTAGATTTACCTTTAGAAAAATTACTCGCGAATGCCACACCAAGCATCGCACCTAGCGGTCCACCAAGCATAAAACCGAGTGCTCCACCTAAAACTGTTGTCCACCAACTCATAATTATTACTCTATTTTTTGTAAAAAACCAAGTTATATTTTGTACCAAACTTAAATAATTGCAAGCGAAAAGACATAAAATTTTTATTGATAGCTCAAATTCTCAGTTTACTTTTACCTTGCCTGACAAATTCAGGGTGATTACTCAAGATTAGGAGATAGTAACCGCTCTGCTTGTTCGACTGAAACACCTTTTCGATTGGCGTAATCTTCAAGTTGCCCTTGATTGATTTTAGCGACACCAAAATAACGCGATCCTGGGTGAGCGAAATACCAACCGCTAACAGAAGCTGTTGGCAACATGGCGTAGCTACTAGTGAGTGTCATACCGGTATTTTTCTCAACATCGAGTAATAACCATAGTTTTTCTTTTTCGCTGTGTTCAGGGCAAGACGGATAGCCTGGCGCAGGGCGGATTCCTTGGTATTTTTCTGCAATCAGTTGGTCGTTACCAAAAATCTCTTTGCTATAGCCCCATAACTCAGTACGCAGTTTGTGGTGCATTAATTCAGTAAATGCTTCGGCAAGGCGATCGGCGATGGCTTTAACCATAATTGAGTTATAGTCATCAAGATCGGCTTCATAAGCCTCTACCAATGGCTCGATATTAACACCCGCAGTTACCGCAAATGCGCCCATATAATCTTGCTCTCCACCATCTTTAGGTGCAATAAAATCACTGAGGCAATAATTAGGCGTGTGACCTTTTTTATCCAGTTGTTGACGTAGGTTGTTAAGCGTTGTAAGGGTGTTGTTATCTTCGTCGTAAAGCTCAATATCTTCGTTAGTGCTATTGGCTTTAAAGATGCCAATCACCGCATTCGCCTGTAATAATTGGTTGTCAATGACTCTTGCAAACATTTCTTTGGCGTCGGCAAAAAGTTGAGTTGCTGATTCACCCACCACTTTATCGTTGAGAATGTCGGGGAATTTACCGGCAAGTTCCCAAGTACGAAAGAACGGCACCCAATCGATAAACTCAAATATTTCTTTTAAATCATAATCGTTAAACACTTGAACGCCTAATTGCTTGGGTTTGACGATTGAGTCAAATTTGAGCTTGGGCTTGTTTTCTCTTGCTTTTTCTAGGCTAATGAGCTTGCTTGCACCACGGTTAGCACGCCTCACTCTAACTTGCTCATACTCTTCTTCAATTTGTTTTAGTAATTGTGGCTTTAATTCTTGTGAAAGTAGGGCGGTAGCAACACCGACTGCCTTGGAGGCATCTTGTACGTGAATAACGCCTTTACCATACTCGGGTTGAACTTTGACAGCAGTGTGTGCTTTAGACGTGGTGGCGCCACCAATCAGTAGTGGTATGTCGAAGCCATGGCGCGTCATTTCCTTGCCAACAAAAACCATCTCATCGAGTGATGGTGTGATAAGGCCTGAAAGGCCGATAATATCGACGTTTTCTCTTATAGCCGTCTCGAGAATGGTGTCCGATGGCACCATAACGCCGAGGTCAATCACTTCGTAGTTATTGCACTGCAATACCACGCCAACAATATTCTTGCCGATATCATGGACATCACCTTTGACGGTCGCCATGAGAATTTTTGGTTTTACTGTACTGCCAAAATCTTGTTTCTCGGCTTCAAGAAAAGGATCAAGATAGGCGACTGATTTTTTCATAACGCGGGCAGATTTAACCACTTGGGGGAGAAACATTTTGCCAGCGCCAAAAAGATCACCAACGACATTCATGCCATCCATTAATGGGCCTTCGATAACATAAATAGGGCGACCTAATTTGTCGAGTGCTTCTTGAGTATCGGAATCAATAAATTCAGTAATACCCTTAACTAGAGAGTGTTCTAGGCGTTTTTCAACCGACCATGTGCGCCATGTGAGATCTCGCTTATTTTCTTGTACTTCGCCGCTGCCAGAGAATTTAGGTGCAAGCTCAACAAGGCGCTCTCCCGCCATTTCATCTTTGTTAAGAACAATGTCTTCAACGGCTTTTTTCAAATCTTTGTCAATATCATCGTAAACCACCAATTGACCTGCATTAACAATGCCCATTGTCATGCCAGCTTTTACCGCATGGTACAGAAAAGCAGAGTGAATTGCTTCACGGACAGGGTTGTTGCCTCTAAATGAGAACGAGACATTGGAGACGCCGCCAGAGACTTTAGCATAAGGCAAAGTGGTCGTAATTGTTCGAGTCGCTTCAATAAAATCTAGACCGTAATTATTGTGTTCCTCAATGCCGGTGGCGATGGCAAAAATATTCGGGTCAAAAATAATGTCTTCCGCTAAAAAGCCTACCTCACCAACCAAAATATTATAGGCGTTAGTACATATTTCTATTTTTCGTTGCAGTGTGTCTGCTTGCCCGTCTTCATCAAATGCCATGACAATAATTGCCGCACCGTAGCGCTTGCAAAGATTGGCATACTTAATGAAGTTATCTTTTCCTTCTTTAAGAGAGATTGAGTTAACAACTGCTTTGCCTTGAGTGCATTTAAGACCAGCCTCTATAATCTCCCACTTAGAGGAGTCGATCATTAGCGGCACTTTGGAGATATCGGGTTCGGAGGCTATCAAGTTAAGGAAGCGAATCATTGCCGCCTTACCGTCAAGCATGCCCTCGTCCATGTTAACGTCAACCATTTGTGCACCATCCTCAACTTGTGTGCGACATATATCAAGAGCTTCCTCAAACTCTTCGTTGAGTATTAAGCGTTTAAATTTGGCAGAACCTGTAATATTGGCACGCTCACCGATGTTGACAAATAAAGAGTCTTTGCCAATATTAAAAGCTTCAAGACCGGACAAACGGCATTCAGGCTTGATTTCCGGCAATTGTCTTGGCGGTAATCCTGCAATTGCATCGGCGATGGCTTTGATGTGTTCTGGAGTAGAGCCGCAACAACCGCCTAAAATGTTAACCAAACCAGAACTGGCCCATTCACCCACTTGCTCGCTCATGGTTATAGCACCCAATTCGTATTCTCCAAATTCATTTGGAAGGCCAGCGTTAGGGTGGGCAGAAACATAAGTTTCACTAACACGAGACAATTCAGCAACGTATTGGCGTAATGAGTCTGGTCCTAGTGCGCAATTCAGGCCAATTGAAATCGGTTTGGCGTGGCGCAGGGAATTGTAAAATGCCTCGGTGACTTGACCAGAAAGTGTACGACCGGATGCATCTGTAATCGTGCCTGAAATCATGATTGGCAATTCGATTTCGTCTTCATCGAATACCTGTTGCACAGCGTAAATAGCCGCTTTGGCATTTAGTGTGTCAAAGACTGTTTCAATCAAAATAATATCGGCGCCACCCTCAATAAGTCCACGAGTGGATTCAATATAAACCGCCACCAATTCGTCAAACGTGACATTTCGAAACCCTGGGTCATTGACATTTGGTGAGAGCGAACAAGTGCGCGAAGTAGGACCAATGACACCAGCAACAAAACGTGGCTTGTCTAGTGTTGAGAATTCTTCAGCGATTTTCTTGGCTAATTGGGCGGAAGTTACATTCATCTCATAAGCCAAATTTTCCATCCCATAATCTGACATCGAGGTACGAGTGGCGTTGAAGGTGTTGGTTTCAATAATATCAGCGCCGACTTCGAGGAAGGATTTGTGAATATCAGCGATGATCTGTGGCTGGGTAAGTGTGAGCAAGTCGTTATTGCCCTGAATAAGTGTAGGCCAGTCTTTAAAGCGCTCACCACGGTAGTCTGTCTCGTGCAATTTATGGCGTTGAATCATAGTGCCCATTGCGCCGTCTAGGAGTAAGATGCGTTCGTTTAAAAGTTGCCGTAATCTGGCTGTATTGTTCATTACAGTGCGATTACAGAAGTGGAAAATCTTTCATAACAACAGTATTCTGACCTAGTGTTACATTTTGAATTTGCTTTCCATGACCGGTTCTCTCGGGGGAGAATTCGTAGCTAATATTCATGGTATCGGAAGCTCTCTAGTGTTGATTAGGCTTTCATTATAAAGAGAATGTTTAATGAATAAAAATGGTATTATTTCATTTAATTATTAATATTATTCATAGTTTATTATTTACAAAGTCATTGGACTTGTTGGTGAATGAATTGTGTTTTTCTGAGACTCGTTTTCACATAAGTTAATCATGCACTAAGAATTTTAGTTGTACAATTTATTTGTAAAAGAACATTCAGAGTGAAGCAGTTTTATACTCGAGACAAAAGTTTCTTCACGTATA
>CAWVVS010000097.1:0-4597 GCA_963933655.1 uncultured Candidatus Thioglobus sp.
ATTTTTTATTAATATCAACTAAATTTTCGTATTGTTTATTTGTCATGACGGTAGAGCGTTGTGTCTAGGCTTTAATACCAAGATTATAGTCGAAATATCATTCTCTTGTAATGCCAAAAATAGGTGGAAATATTAATAAAATTCTTTAATTATGTATAATATTCAGAAGTATATAACTTATATATAATAATTTTAAGAAATAATTAAAAGACCATTATGAATGTAGTATCGCAGAAAATAAACCAAATTTTTGAGGTTGTTGATGAGCAGCAGGGCGGCATGTTGGCCGAGCTTATTACATGGTGTGATATTAATACTGGTAGCACCAATTATGCTGGTTTGAGTGAGTTATCTGAAGTGTTGCTTGCTAAATTATCCGCATTCGGAGAGGCGGAGTTTGTACCTTTACCAGATCGAGTGGTTATAAGCGAGCAAGGTGAAGAGGTCTCCTACCCATCGCCACCTATCGTTAGGCTGAGCTTAAGGAAAGAGAATAAACCATCCATTATTTTGGTGGGCCATTACGATACGGTTTACGATAAAGATCATGCTTTCCAAGTTTGCACAGATCTTAACAACGGACTTATTAATGGACCTGGTATTGCTGATTTAAAAGGCGGCTTGTCGGTTATGTTTAAAGCGCTTGAGTGTTTGCGTGATACTGGCTTAATGGATGAAATTGGTATCGAAGTGTTGCTTAACCCCGATGAAGAAATTGGCTCTCCGTGCTCTGGCGCATATTTGGTTGAGCGTGCAAAATATCACGATGTTGGTCTTATTTTCGAGCCATCCCTTCCAGATGGAACGTTGGTGGGCGAACGCAAGGGGTCCGGTAATTTCACAGTGCGCGTTAAGGGTAAATCCGCTCACGCTGGGCGTGATATTGAAGCTGGTCGAAATGCACTGGTTCATTTAATGGCATTGCTTCAAGAGATAAACACACTGCATGGGCAGAAAGAGGGGTTGACGGTTAATATCGCTAATATTCAAGGTGGTGGTGCGCTTAATGTGGTTCCTGATTTGGCTGTGGGTCGTTTTAACTGTCGCATTGAAAGTAATGATGATATTGAGTGGTTAGAAGAAAAACTTGCTTCATTGGTTGCCGCCCATGACTCGACCGAAGGCTATCAAGTAACCTTATTTGGTGGCATCTCAAGAAGACCAAAGCCATTAACCAAAGCCAATCAAAATTTACAGAACTTTATCGCTGAAACGGGCGATTTATTGGGAATAGATGTCGCTTATCGAGCGACTGGCGGTGTTTGTGATGGCAACAACTTATCTCAGAGTGGCTTGCCGAATGTGGATACGCTGGGTGTTCGTGGTGGCGATATTCACAGTATTAATGAATACATGGTTATTGATAGTTTGGCGGAACGCACTAAATTTGTTGCATTGATATTAATGCGTATGGCAAAGGGTGAATTCGATTTTATTCGCGACAGCGAAAAGTTGACCGAGGATTAAAGAGGATGCTAATTGTAAGACCGATCAATGACCAAGACCTGGACAAGCTGTTCGAATTAGCGTCTAAAACAGGCGGTGGTATGACTTCTATGCCGGCAGATTACAAGTTGTTGGAAAAGCGAATCAGTACGAGCGTTCAATCTTGTAAAGGTGATTCAAATGATAACGATTCAAACACTTATTTCATGGTGCTTGAGGATGTCGATAGTGGTGATCTGGTTGGTACTACAGCCATCTATACGAATATTGGGAGAGATCATCCCTTTTACTCGTACAAAGTCATGCGTGTTACACAGCGATGCGCTGAACTAAACAAAGTTCAAGAGACAAAATTGTTAACACTGACCAATGACTACACTGGCACAACAGAGATTGGCTCACTGTTTTTATTGCCCGAGTATCGCTTTGGTGGCAATGGTTCTTTGTTATCTCGTTCTCGTTATATGGTCATAAACAACCACCCCGATAAGTTTAGTGACAAAATTATTGCTGAAATGAGGGGCTATCGAGATGAAAATGATCGGTCTCCTGTTTGGGATCATTTGGGGGTGCACTTCTTCGGAATGGCTTTTGATGAAGCGGATGTGATGTCGGGTATCGGCGACAACAGTTTTGTAGCGGATTTGATGCCTAAATATCCAATATATATCGACTTATTGAATTCACAGGCGAGAGACGCGATAGGCAAAATATTTAGTGCAACTGCACCAGCATTGCGAATGCTTGAGAAAGAAGGTTTTCACTATAACGATTATGTTGATATCTTTGATGGCGGTCCAACGGTTGAGGTCTATAGAGAAAATATTGTCACTATAAAGAATACAAAAACGTTGACGATTTCAAGGTTTCAAGAGTTACCAGAAACAAAAAATAAAATGCTTGTTTCAACGAAGTCGTTGATTGATTTCAAAGCATGTCTCGCAGACGTATTAATTAAGGGTGATGATGTTATTATTAGTGAGTCATTAGCAATTATTTTGGGTGTTGGGCTTGGTGATCAACTGTCAATTGCGCCTGGTAGGGCGGGATAAAAGTTATGACTAATAATGCATGCTATATTAATGGAAAGTGGACTCTAGGTAAAGGCAATGAATTTTCCTCCATCAATCCTGCAGACGGCTCAATAGAGTGGCAAGGCCGCTCAGCCAATTCAAAACAAGTTGTGGAAGCCGCTCAGGCAGCTAGAGCTGTGCTGGATTCTTGGATGGATTTAGGCTATGAAAAAAGAGCCAAAATCGTACGTCATTACGCTGAATTGCTAAAAGAAAGCACCCAAGAATTGGCAGAAACGATCAGTCGAGAAATGGGTAAGCCGTTATGGGATAGTCTCACCGAGGTTGGTGCTATGATTGGTAAGATTGCACTGAGTGAAAAGGCCTATCAACAACGCACTGGCTATCAATTGAGTGAAACCGATGCTTTTAATAGTGTTCTTCGACATAAAGCGCATGGCGTTATTGCTGTCTACGGCCCTTACAATTTCCCTGGCCATCTACCGAATGGCCATATTGTGCCTGCGTTATTAGCAGGCAATACCGTGTTGTTTAAACCAAGTGAAATTACGCCAAAAATAGGTGAAATAATGATGACTCTTTGGGAAAAAGCCGGTCTACCAAAAGGCGTTCTTAATTTATTGCAGGGTGAAAAAGAAGTGGGTATCGCGCTTTCAAACGCTGACATTGACGGACTGTTTTTTACTGGCTCGTCTCAAGTCGGCAAGATCCTTCATAGACATTTTGCTGGACGTCCAGAGATTAATTTGGCTTTAGAGATGGGCGGCAATAATCCGCTCATTGTCTCAAATGTTAGTGACTTAGAGGCAGCCTGTTACCATATTGTTCAGTCGGCTTTTATCACTTCTGGCCAGCGATGCACTTGTGCCCGCCGCTTAATTTTGCCTGATGGCGATGAGAAGGCAGATGCTCTATTAACAAAACTTGTACAAATGACAAAAGACTTAAGGGTGGGTCTTTGGAATGATGAAGAAGAGCCGTATATTGGCCCAGTGGTTAGTGATAATGTTGCAAATCATTACCTTTCGGCAGTGGATGACTTGGTTGAGAGAGGGGCAGAGCCATATTTAATGCCTGTTCAACTTAGAGGTATCAACGCATTAGTCACGCCAGCAATTATTGATGTGACTAATGTCGAGAATATTGAAGACGAAGAAATTTTTGCACCACTTTTGCAAGTCTACCGAGTAAAAAATTTTGACGATGCTATTGCCACTGCAAATAACACGAAATACGGTCTATCTGCCGGCGTGATTTCAGATGACAGAAGGCTCTACGAGCGCTACTTAAGCCGTTCACGCGCAGGCATTATTAACTTTAACAGGCAAACTACTGGTGCCAGTGGCGCAGCCCCTTTTGGTGGTATTGGTGCGAGTGGCAATCATCGTCCAAGTGCATTTTATGCGCCCGATTATTGCGCTTACCCAGTTGCATCTGTTGAAAGTGATAAACTGGTTATGCCAGCGCAATTACCACAAGGATTTTCAAAGGACAATTAACCGATGAATTATATTGAATACAATTTTGATGGTTTAGTGGGTCTTTCGCATCATTACGGCGGACACAGTTTTGGTAATGTGGCCTCCAGTGCCAATAAAGCCGCAGTGTCCAACCCAAAACAAGCTGCTTTGCAAGGGCTTGAAAAAGCCAAAACATTGGCAGATATGGGCTTGAAGACAGGCGCTTGGGGTCAAGCTATTCTTCCACCACAAGAGCGGCCGTTTTTGCCAGCTTTAAGAGGGCTTGGTTTCTCAGGTTCTAATGCTGATGTTATCCGACAATCTGCAAAATCTTATCCAAAAATTTTTGCTAAAACTTGCTCTGCAGCAAGTATGTGGACAGCAAATGCTGCAACGATTTCACCATCATTAGATACTTCTGACAGTAAAGTACATTTTACGCCAGCCAATTTGACAGCAATGTATCACCGTAGCATTGAGCACAAAACTACAGGCCATGTTTTAAAAGCTATTTTTTCAGATTCGCGTTATTTCTCACATCATCAAGCGCTACCTCAAAACATCATTTATGGCGATGAAGGGGCGGCCAATCACACCCGTTTCTATAATAATCATTCTGAGTCAGGTGTTGAATTTTTTGTTTATGGCGCAGAGTCT
>CAWVVS010000098.1:0-4567 GCA_963933655.1 uncultured Candidatus Thioglobus sp.
ATGGGTGTTCCCAATGAAAATCGCCCGCATGGCCGACCAATCCGAGTTAGTGCATTGCATACAGTTTTGGCGCAAAAAGGGGCGGTCCATATCGTCAATACCGGTTTCGAAAAGCCTGCTTGGTTTGCCACAGGCGAGGTCAGAGAAGAAACCCACACCTGGGCACACAGTGAGGCACATGACATTGTGGCGCTAGAGTGCAATGCGGTTGCCAACTATTGCGGAATAACAGATATCAGTGGCACTGCAAAATTCAGAATTACCGGAAAAGATGCATTTGCATTTTTGGATAACTTATCCTGCAACAGATTACCCGGCAAAGATGGTCGCATTGGCCTGACGCTTTTTCACGCACCGAATGGTGGCATCATGGCAGAGCAAACAATCAGCCGTATTAGTGAAAATGAATTTTTGTTGATGGGTGCAATTGGCTCGCAGGTTAAAGACTACCAATGGTTAGAGTGGCATAGCAATGACTACGACATGATCATTGAAGACATTACTGAGGATTGGGGTGGGATACTTTTAACAGGACCTAAGGCTAGAGAAATTCTAGCACAACGAACAAATGAAGATTTAAGCAATGGTTGCTTTAGCTGGCTTAGTTGCAAAACAATCCAAATCGACTCTGCTCAAGTATTTGCCATGCGGGTTTCTTATGCAGGAGAGTTGGGCTGGGAGCTGCACATGCCTAGCTGGCAACTGATTTCAATTTACGAATCCTTATTTAAAGCTGGCGAACCACTTGGCTTAACCGATTTTGGTGGGCAGGCCTTTAACGCCATGAGACTGGAAAAGATGTATCGTGCTTATGGTGGTGAATTTACGGAGGAAATTTCTGCACTAGAGGCTGGTATGGATCGCTTCCTAGATTTAAGTCGAGATTTTATTGGTGCAGATAATATTCGTACACGCCAAGCCGAAGGTGTTAAATTACAACTTGCTTATCTTATTTTTGATGACCAAGTGCGTGCAGAGTGCTTCGGCAACGAAGCAGTATTTGTCGACAACCAGCTTACTGGTATTATCACAAGTGGAGCTTACGGCCATCGTGTCGGTCACTCCATTGCTTTTGCCTACCTCAAACCGGAGCATTGCCAAGAAGGCTTGTCTCTCACAGTTGACACCTCACTGGGATCCCGTAAATGCCATATCTCTCTGGAAGCGGCTTATGACCCTAGCAACGAAAAATTGCGTATCTAGAGTTTAATTTTGGTTTTGTTTTTTTGGCTTTCTATTCGGCTTTTTTTCTGAAAAAACACGGCGTTTAGGTTTTCCGCTTCTTGTTTGTTCACTCTTGCGTCCCTCATGTCTATTGTGGCTTGAGTCATTGTGTTTCTTAGGTTTTTTCGGTTGCTCTGATTTTAGCGGGCGTAACTCTGGCGAGTTGGGCACATCGTGTTTAGGCCAAAAATCTTCGACCAATTCACGCTCTAAGTGTTTTTGGATGAGACGCTCAATATCAAACAACTGTTTGGCTTCGTCGGCACTCACCAGCGAAATGGCCTCACCCATCCTGCCCGCACGCCCTGTTCTTCCAATTCTATGGACATAATCTTCAGGAACGTTCGGTAAATCGAAGTTAATCACATGCGGAAGCTGATCAATATCAATACCGCGTGCAGCAATATCCGTCGCTACCAGAACTCTAACTTTACCGGCTTTAAAATCCGCCAGTGCTCGCGTACGGGCGCCTTGGCTTTTGTTGCCATGAATTGCTGTTGCTGTGATCTTTTTCTTTTCTAGGCTTGTGGCAATCCTATTAGCACCGTGTTTTGTTCTACTAAACACCAACACTTGCTGCCAATCACCCTGATTAATTAAATGCGTCAACAATGCAGTTTTTCTTGATTTGTCCACGGGACAAATCCAATGTTTGATAGCCTCAACAGTGGTATTTCTTGGGGTAACTGAAATTTCTACCGGCTGGTAGACCAAACCTTTGGCAAGCTTTCGAATATCCTCAGAGAAAGTGGCTGAGAACATCAACGTTTGTCGCTTCGCTGGCAATAATTTAATAATGCGCTTGATATCATGAATAAAACCCATGTCGAGCATGCGATCCGCCTCATCAAGAACTAGAACCTCTAGCTCATCAAAATGCACGGCGTTTTGAGAATACAAATCCAGCAGTCGTCCTGGCGTTGCCACCAAAATATCAATACCTTTGCGCAGTTTTTGCATTTGTGGATTAATACCAACACCACCAAATACCACGGTTGAGCGCAGTGGCAAATTCTTGCCGTAAGTTTTTACACTATCGTGAATTTGAGCAGCAAGCTCACGAGTTGGGGTTAGTATCAGCGCTCGAGCTTGATTTGAAGAAGGTCTTTTGCCATCTGAAAGTCTTTCTAAAATCGGCAAAGTGAAACCAGCTGTCTTTCCTGTGCCGGTTTGTGCTGCTGCCATTAAATCCTTACCCTCTAATACAATGGGAATGGATTTTGCTTGAATAGGGGATGGTTCGGTATAGCCCTGAGCCTCAATGGCGTCAAGAATCTGCTGGGATAAACCAAGTATTGAAAAACTCATATGATAACATCGAAAAAAATAGGGTTGTATTTTACCGCTATTGCCGCACTCTAACCTATAATCTCAAATATGAGTGAAACAGACCGACTAAAAAGAATTGTAAGCCCTTGCGTCAGTATTTGCAAATACAATCAAAATAACTATTGTGTTGGTTGTAAGCGTCACATGAACGAAATCTTTGATTGGTTTGATTTTAATGATGATATGCGCGTAGCCATCATGCATGATTTAAACGAGCGCGATATTGAGGCGGCTGGTTAATTTAGCCCCTAAAACTCTTTAGCGAAATATTGTTAATCAGCGCCAGCGCGTAAACTGTTATTAAGGCCCCAAGTACCGTAGACAACTGGATTTGCTCGCCTAAAAAAGTAACCCCCAAAATGGTCACGAAAAATGGCACTAAGAACGTATAAACCGTACACTTAGAGCCAAGTCTTTGCATACCAAAAAAGAACATCGTAGTGGCAAAAGTGGTAGCAGCAACCGACATCAAAAGCATATTCAGCCAAAATACGATGTCCATTTCAAATACACTACCGTGCACATTTTCATAAAAGAAAACCGTGTTGAAAAGTGTGGCACTCAAATAAATATAAAAACTCAGCAACATTGGATTTGTCCCTTGGCTATAAGAGGTTGCAATTGACATCAGCGCCCAGCTCAGTGCAGCCCACAAAAACAAAACAGTTGCAACACTGAATATTTCAGCTAAATCAAACTGCCACACTTCTATCATTATTGAGACGCCTATAGCGCCAATGAATAATGCAAGCCAGTCTTTGGCTATTGGCTTTCTCTTGCCAAACAACAACATAATGATAAAAACAATAATGGGCATCAATGTGGTAATCAACGCACCACCAAGGCTTGCAGTACCCAAATTCGTACCTAGGAAAAATAGCTTGGTGTAAGCAACCAGCAATATGGAGGAAACGATAACAATACCCATGCCTCTTAGTTCAATTTTAAAGCCAATTTTCATTACCATCAACACTGGCAACATAGTCAATGTCGTAATTAGATAGCGATAAGTCACCAGCTCGTGTTCATTAATATAAAGGGCTAAATATTTTGCGCCGATAAACGAACTTGCCCAAGCAAGCATCGCTAACACCATTAAAAAAGAAAAGAGTTTTTCTGACTTCATACAAACACCAAGGTTAAGCCAACACCAATCATCACGGCGCCACAAATATGGTTGACTCGCTCGGCCATACCAGGCGTGCTAATTAAACTTTTCAGCTGCTTGCCTAAGAGTGAAATCACTATTAAACCCAACATGACACCCAGACCCACAGTGAATATTATTTGCACACCGTAGAAGACACTAACCTCGGTTAACTCAATCACAGCAGGCAAGACTGATATATAAAAAATCATCACTTTAGGGTTGGTGCCGGACACTAAGAATCCAGTTGCCAGCTCTCTTGCACTCGATCGCTTGTTGGGCTTACCCTTAAGCGAGATGCCACCAGAACGCCATTGAGAAACACCCAAATACACCAGATAAGCAGCGCCAAAATAACGGACAAAACTCATCACAGGGGCGATATATTCAGCCATTGCATCAAGTGAAAATATCACCAATGTTAAATACATCATATCGCCGAGAGTCGCACCCACAGAAAAAAACATCGAAGGCTTAAAACCACGTGAAGTGCTGATCGACAATAAGGCCAAGGTGCCGGGGCCTGGTGTGACTGCAAATACCCAAGCAGTTACCAAAAGAATAATAAAGCCGTTTAATTCCATAATATCTCTCTGTTTATCTGTACGGCATAACGCCTTTAATTTTTATATTTTGTAATACAAATAAGGCTGAAACAGCCATTAAGGTGCCCATTGCATTTTGCATTGAAAGGGTCTCACCAAAAAATAGAGCGCCCATGGCAATGGCAAAAAATGGCGTCAACAACGAATATGTTGAGCATTTTTTAGAACCCAAAACCCTCAGACCCACGTAATAAATAGTACTGGCGATGGTCGTGCTGAGTACCGAGACCGTTAAAATACTAATCCAAAAATATCGATCCAT
>CAWVVS010000099.1:0-4567 GCA_963933655.1 uncultured Candidatus Thioglobus sp.
CCAGCGGATAATCGTGATGCAAAGGGTATTTATCCAGCAATGAGCTATTTAACTGCAAATTATAAGAGTTTTCTTGACCACGGCCATACCGATGAGGGCGAATTTTCTGCAAAGAACAAGGATGTGATTGTTATTGGTGGCGGTGACACAGGTACGGACTGTATTGGTACGTCTCTCAGACAGGGCGCAAAATCAATTGTTAATTTTGAACTTATGAGCCAACCCCCGGCTGCCAGATCGGACCAAAACCCTTGGCCCGAGTGGCCGGTGATTTATCGTGTGGATTATGGTCACGAAGAGGCCGCTACCGTTTTTGGAAAAGATCCAAGACACTATCAACTATTGACCAAGTCATTTATTAAGGATAGCAATGGTAACGTTAGTGGCATCAATACTATTAATGTGACTTTTGAAAATGGTCAGCTAAATGAAATTGCTGGCACAGAGAAAACTTGGGATGCGCAATTGGTATTGCTTTCAATGGGATTTTTATCGCCAGAACATTACCTTAGTGATGACGCGGATATCGATCTTGATGAGCGCGGTAACTACAAAGCCGAGCACGGTGTGTATCAATCTTCAAAAGATGGTATTTTTACAGCGGGTGACTGTCGACGAGGTCAATCGCTTGTGGTTTGGGCAATTAACGAAGGTCGTGGAGTTGCCAAAAGTGTTGATGCTTACTTAGTAAATTAGCAAACTTTAACCCCTTACTTTTTGCGCTGTAATTTAGCCCCCCTGCGAGCCCGACACCAGTAAAATTAATCGTTATGGACGACGACGCTTTTGCGCGTATTTCATGCGTTAGATTTAATTAACCATTTATTAACCAACAAAGAGAAGTATAAGACAATGGCCGCAATACTTGGTGCTGAAGTAGATGAAGAGGGTTACCTAATTAACATAGGTGACTGGAGCAAGGACATTGCTCTTGCAATGGCAGTTGAAGATGATCTTGAGCTCACCCTTGAGCACTGGGAAGTAATTAATTTCTTAAAAGAATATTTTGAAGAATACGATTTTGCACCAGCTGTCCGCGTATTAACCAAAGCAATTGCCAAAAAACTGGGTAACGACAAGGGCAATTCTCGCTATTTATATTCTTTATTTCCTTATGGTCCTGCAAAGCAAGGCTGTCGATTTGCGGGCTTACCAAAGCCAACGGGTTGTGTTTAGAGACCTTTGCACAAGTCATTTTAGATTTGATAGTGGGATTTTTCATATTTTACAAGGCATAATTTTAGAGACTCTACTCGTTGTCTAGTGATAAAATTTAACGCAGAAAAATGTAAAAAATCCTCTATCCCAAAGGGCTAAGGCTAAAAATGTTAAAAAGTGCAGAAAAATTCTCATCAATAACTAGTGTTATTAAGTTTAAATTTTTACACATTTTTTATTCATTTTTATTACTCAGCAAATTTTAAAATGACTTATGCAAAGATCTCTACCTTGGCGCGCTAATTTGGCAAACGACATAATGTTGTCCTTTGCTTAGGGTTACACTTTATGTCACTAATGAGCATTCTATTTACTGTCTTTTTCTACCTAGCGGTATCATTGTGCCTGGTGGGCGTAACACTTAAGGTGATTCAGTACGCAAGCACTCCAGTTCCACTCAAAATTCCTACTGCACCGGCTCCACTGACAAAATTTGGCGTTATTCTTAGAATGGCCCGAGAGGTTTTATTATTCTCAAGTTTGTACAGAGCCAGTAAGTGGACTTGGTTGTTTGGTTGGTTATTTCACTGGGCTTTGGTGTTGCTTTTTATTCGTCATTTGCCTTATTTTTGGCCAGGTGAAACACCTGATTTATTGCGTCAATCAGAGCCTTTGAAGTATGCAGCTTTTCCCCTCATTTTTGGTCTGACAGGCTTGTTAGGAAGGCGTTTTTTCGTGGACCGAGTGCGCTATATTTCCGCGCCTTCAGACTACCTATTACTGTTGCTTTTAATTGCGATTGCACTTACAGGCGTGCTCATGACCTTTGCCCATTATTATCCAGATATGGCTATGGTTTACAGTTTTTCGGAGGGTTTAATTACTTTAAATTGGTCCGAGTTGCCAAGTGAGGGTATTTTTATGGCGCATCTCTTTATGGTGTTTGTCTTAATTGCAATTTTTCCTATTTCAAAAATGCTGCATGCGCCGGGGGTGTTTTTCTCGCCGACTTTGAATCAAACAGACGATGCGAGAAAAAAACGCCATATTTCGGATTGGGCCATTGATAAAGAAAAAAATAGTAAAGGTGAGTAATCATGGCAAAATTTGACACACCAAAATTAGAAACCTACCTGAGAACGCCTAAACTCAAAAGCGATGCGATGGCAAGTGAGGGGCCGTTTAAGGCTAATGCCGACATGCAAAAGTCTCTTGGATTTCCAGGTGAAAAGGTTGACAATTGGCAACAAGTTGCGATTGAGAAAATGGGTGAAACGATTAGTAAATATCGCTCCATTCCTGTATTTCTGGATGCTTGTGTAAAATGCGGCGCTTGCGCCGACAAGTGTCATTATTTCCTTGGTACGGGTGATCCAAAAAATATGCCAGTAGCGAGACAGGACTTGTTTCGTAGTGTTTATCGACGACACTTTACTTTTGCAGGTAAGCATTTTCCTAAACTAGTGGGTGCAAAAGAACTCGATGATGCGATGCTTGATGACTGGTACAACTATTTTCATCAATGCTCAGAGTGTCGACGTTGCTCGGTGTATTGTCCTTATGGTATTGATACCGCAGAGATAACAATGGCTGCACGTGAGGTGATGAACGCGATTGGTGTTGGTCAAAAATATTGCAATCAAATTCTCGGAAAGGTCAAAAAAATTGGTAACAATCTTGGTATGCCTGAACCCGCTTTACGAGACACTTTACTTGATCTTGAAGAGGAAATTGAGCAAGACACCGGTGTGGCTGTGAAACTGCCGCTCGACAAAGAAGGTGCTGAAATCTTACTCATAACGCCGTCGGCTGATTTTTTTGCCGAGCCACATATTGATGGCCTGATTGGTTATGCTAAGGTTTTTCACCAATCTGGCGCGTCGTGGACATTGAGCTCTTATGCCTCTGAAGGGGCGAACTTTGGCATGTTTATTGGTAATTACGATATTATGCGAGAGGGTGCGCTACGAATTCGAAAAGCCGCGCTTGATTTAGGGGTAAAGCGCATTATTGTCGGTGAGTGCGGTCATGCTTGGCGAGTTGCTTACAGTTTTTGGAATACATTGACTGGCATTGGCGGTGGAGCGACGGATGAATATGCACTGCAACTACAAAACCAGTTGGATCAAAACTATCCGCAGCCGCAACATATTATTGAATACACTTACGATTTAATCCAAAAAAAGCAATTAGTATTCGATAAATCTAAGAACGACCAACGTACCGTTACCTTTCATGATTCGTGCAATGTGGCCCGGGGTAGTAATATGGGCGGCATTAAAAACGGTCAATTTATACTCCCAAGAGAAGTGATTAAAGCAGCTTGTAATCATTTTGTTGATATGTCAGAAGGGACAATCAAGGCATCTACTTTTTGTTGTGGCGGCGGTGGAGGTTTACTAGCCGACGATTTGTTGGAGTTACGCGTTAAAGGTGCGTTCCCTAGAATGCAAGCGCTAAAACAGAGTGAAGAAAAGAGCGGCGTTAATACTTTGGCGGCACTTTGTGCGATATGTAAATCGCAATTTTCAAAAGTTTTGCCATATTATGATTTTGACCCGTTTATGGTGGTCAGTGTTCATCAGCTTGTTAGTGAGGCATTGTTACTTGATGGCGAAATTTCTCAGGCAGAATCAAAGCCTTTATAGTTGAGTCTCAACTACTGAGTAGTAATCTTTAATGCCTTGAAAAATTGCATCGGCAATTTTTTGTTGCTCTCTTGAATTATTGAGTCGTGCTTCTTGGTCTGGGTTAGAAATGAAAGCAGTCTCTACCAGTACAGAAGGGATTCCAGGGGATTTTAGGACAACAAAGTTAGCTTTTTGTGGCGTCTTTTTATGTACCGGGCCAATTGCACTTATTTGTTTTAGAATAATAGTTGCTAGTTGTTGTGATTGGATATCTCGATCTTTGCGAGAAAAATCGGTGAGCATGGTTTTGAGGAATTGATCACTATCAATGACCATTTCAACGCCACCAAATTGATCAGCGGAGTTTTCGGATTGTTCTAGCTGTTTAGCTAGCTTACTTACCTCGCCTTTCTCGGACAGGCTGTAAATGGATGCACCTTTGGCACTTGAGCTCTCAACCGCATCCGCATGGATTGAGATAAACATGGTTGCTTTCTTCTTCAAACCTATCGTTATTCGCTCGGTAAGAGGTATGTAGTAATCGCCACTGCGTGTAAGTACGGCCGCAATATCATTGCTTTGATTGATGGTGTCTACCAGTTTTTTTGCTATGGCAAGATTGACGTCTTTTTCACGCGAGCCATTTTTACCTAAGGCACCTGGATCTTCACCACCGTGACCAGCATCAACTACGACAACTTTTTGTTCAGGCGTATCATCCTGTTCAATTACACGATTTGAAGCAGTTTTTTTATCCTGGAGATCAATCAAATCAATCA
>CAWVVS010000100.1:0-4539 GCA_963933655.1 uncultured Candidatus Thioglobus sp.
ATTTTACGCATAGGATTTTGAGGTATTTAGAGATTAAAGCTGTGAAAGTATTTTTTTAATGGGTGTGGGCACGCCTTTTCCATGCATACTTGGATTTTGATACCCTTGTCTAAGGTCTGGCGAAGAAACCAAAACAGGGGTGATGAGTAGGTGATAATGGCTAAAGCTGTGCTTGAATTGAGGCAATAGTCTTTCTACCTTGGCCATAGTGTTGTGTGACTTAACGGCTTTCGTTATTGCGTGCTTGTTGTCGGCGCACTCTATCAGACTCCAGAGGCCGCCCCAGATGCCTTTATCGGGTCTTTTGTTGAGATAAACCCCGCCCTTTTCGTTTCGAAAAATAAGCATGGCAGTGGACTTTGTTGGCTTGAGTTTTTTTGGCTTTTTGTGAGGAAACTGGTCTTGAGTCTGACACAAATTGGCTTGACAGTGTTCACCAATAGGGCAGGTGCCACACTTCGGGTTGTTGTGAGTGCAAACCGTTGCTCCCAGATCCATAATAGCCTGAGTGTATTCTGGACAGGCCTGTTTAGGTGTGCGATAATCAGCCTCTCGCCATAGTGTTTTGAGAACCGATGCACTGCTGTAGTGACCCTCTATTTGTCGGTATCGACTAAGAACACGCTTAACATTACCGTCGAGAATGGGGTGGCGTTGCTTTGCGCCAAGCGATAGAATGGCACCAGCAGTTGACTTGCCAATACCCGGCAAGCTTATGACGTCGTCAAAATTTAATGGAAACTCCCCGCCAAACTCTGAGATGATGAGGTTGGCACTTTTGTGGAGGTTTCTGGCTCGTGAATAATAACCAAGCCCCGCCCATTGTGCCAATACGTCATCAACACTTGCTTTTGCAAGATCGTTCAGTGTTGGGAAGCGTTTAATAAACGCTCTAAAGTAATCAATAACGGTTGCTACTTGAGTCTGTTGTAACATAACCTCCGACAGCCAAACGTGGTAAATATTGCTTGGATTTGATTGCCAAGGAAGAGTTTTTCTACCGCTGACCTCAAACCAGGCTAGCAAGTCTTTGGCAAGGGCGCTCACCCCTTTAAGCCAAGGGGGTCTTGTGGGTTGATGCCATCCATAAACGGCTTGTCGACCTCTTGATGTGTGACTTGATAAACGCAGCCGATCCAATTGTTAATGATGGCTGTAGCGCTGTCATTCCATGTGTTGTCAAGGGTCTCTGCAATAAGAGACTCAGGAAAATCTTTAATGGACATCCTGCCTGTGGCTAGTTTGGCTTGATACTCGTTTAAGATGGCTTTGTTTTGGGCAGATAGATAGTTGTCAGGCATTGGCGGGTACTCGTCTCGCTCACCTTGTAGGAATAAAAGTATCTCGCGTTTGTATTCTTTAAGCAAGCTAACCGTGTCGTATTCAGGATGGCCTTGGAAAAATACCATTCTAAACAAATCTGGGCTGACGGCTAAATGCACACCTTCAGAGTTTTTGGCCAAAATTTTCACACCGGCTTTTTCGAACTGCGCTACAGAAATCGCATTATAGCGAGAGTGAGGAATATCAAAACGTGTATTAACACCACTGACTAGCGGGTGGTGTCTATCGACAACTTGATGAGGAAAAACACCCCAATATTTATAACCCAAATGTTGACGCTGTTGGTCATACCTAAAGGACATTACCGCATGAGTTGCCAAACAAGAGCATAGGGTCGAAGTGATGTTTTCATAAGACCACTCAACCACTTCTTTGAGTTGTTCGTAAAATGGCGCAAGCTGAAGGTCAGAATGTGAAACATTGGCACCGGTAATGATGAGGGCATCTAGGCCTTTGGCTTTGATTTCATCAAAAGTTTTGTAATACTTGTCAATATGTGCCGAAGCCTTTTCCCCTCTCTCAATGCTTGAGAGTGAAAAAGGGTGTACATGGAACTGGGCAATTTCATTTGAGTGGCCAACAAGGCGAAAAAATTGGCGCTCTGTAGCCTCTAATGCGGTATCTGGCATCATATTTAAAAGGCCAATATGGAGCTCGCGAATCACTTGGTTGTTAGCTCGGTCTTGAGAGAGTATTGTCTCGCCTTGGTCTTTAAGACGTTGAAACGACGGCAAGTCTGAGTGGGCAATTAACGGCATATCAGTCTAGCGCCTCGTCTATTAAATTAAACACATCGTTGGTTGTTTTGCATTGGTAGAGGGAGTCACTACTAATTGTGTAGCCGAATTGGTCTGCAATCGACTGATATTTTGGCAGGCGGTTGACCACAAGTTTTGGAAAAACCCAACGAACAAAATCATCAGGATTTATTTGTGCAACGTAGCTAAACTTATTTTCCTCAAGGTAATCACTCAACGCCCATTGTAAAAATTCGGTCTGATAATAAAGGGGTTTAGGTCGTTTTTGAGCACGGTCAATCAGCATTTTTTCATTTGCATTTGATGTTTTGATGTAAAGAATCAACGTATTCTCTGCAAGAATTTCATACACTCGACTATCAGCTAATTCACACAGGCTGCCACCAGCATCATTAATAAAATGCTCCTGTCCTTGATTTAAAGCGCGCTCTATAAACAAAGGCACGTCGTACATTGCCTTCGTTTCTGCGGCCATGAAAAGCGCCTGTCTACGTGCAAATTCATCAATCGGTAGACCGCCCTCTTCAGGGTTGCCTACTTTGCCGAGAAAAGCAGAAATTGGCTCTAGGTTGTCAAAAGTAACCTGTGAGTTAACGCCGATCGAATTGTTGTTAAGCAATGTTTTCAACCAAGGGTCTTTTTTCATTTTTAGCGCAATATTGTCAACAATTTCATCTTTTAGATGCGTTGCACCAATATGAAAGTCACCCGAAAAATGAAACCAGCCGCCATCCTGTCCAATCAATTTAGCCAGATGTGTTTTGCCAACACCCGACATTCCTAGCAAGGTAATACGTTTGTTTTCTAGCGCTTTAAATTGGGCCTTGGTTAGTTTCATAAAAGCCCATCCTCTTTGAACATTGTACGAATGCCACGGATTGCTTGGCGCGTTCTTTGCTCGTTTTCTATTAAGCAGATGCGCACATAATCATCGCCATAGTCGCCAAAACCAATGCCCGGGGAAACACCAACTTTTGCACGTTTAAGCAATTTTTTGCAAAACTCAAGCGAACCCATTTGCCGATAAAATTCGGGAATTTTTGCCCAAACGAACATGGTTGCTTTGGGTGGTGAAACATCCCAGCCGATACTTTGTAGTCCGGCGCATAATACGTCACGACGCTGTTGATACATATCACGAATCTCAGTCACACAACTCTGATCGCCCTCAAGCGCCTCGATGGCGGCCACTTGAATCGGTGTAAAAATGCCGTAATCCAAATAAGATTTTATTTTTGAAAGCGCCCCTACAAGTGTTGCATTGCCAACCATAAACCCAACACGCCAGCCCGGCATATTGTAGCTTTTTGATAACGAGAAAAATTCAACAGCAACGTCTTTTGCACCCTGCACTTCAAAAATACTCGGCGCTTTATAGCCGTCATAAACAATATCGGCATAAGCCAAATCTTGAATTACCCATATCTCGTGCTCCTTCGCAACCTTGATAACACGCTCAAAAAACTCTAACTCGACACACTCCGAGGTCGGATTTGAAGGGTAGTTTAAAACCAAAGCCTTGGGCTTTGGCCAAGTATCTTTGATTGCCCTTTCAAGTTCTGAGAAAAAATCATAGCCAGGTCCGCAAGGCACACGACGAATGTCCGCTCCAGCTATAACAAAGCCGTATGGGTGAATCGGGTAGGCGGGACTGGGAACGAGTACTGTGTCGCCTCTGCCCACCATGGCTTGAGCTAAATTGGCAAGACCCTCTTTGGATCCCAGGGTGACTATTGCCTCAGTTTCGGGGTCGAGGTCGACATCATAACGCTCTTTATACCAATTGGTAATCGCCCGCCTTAAACGGGGGATGCCGCGAGACATAGAATAGCGATGAGTGTCACTGCGTTGAGCAGCTTCAACTAATTTATCAACAATGTGTTTTGGTGTTGGTTGATCGGGGTTACCCATGCCAAAATCAATAATATCTTCGCCTTTAGCCCTGGCCTTCGCTTTGAGTTCGTTAGTAATCGCGAAAACATAGGTTGGCAGGCGTTTAATTCGCGGAAAATCTTCGTTCATACAATATTGTTTAAATTAGTTTGGTTTATAAGGTTGAGAGCGTTACATGGTATGAGCCAAATTTTCTAATGTTGAGCACACCACTGTCCAGTAATAAGTATTGTCCTTTAATTCCGTTTAATAAACCTGACACAATAGGAGTCTTATCAAAATTTAGGGAGCTAATCTTGCTAGGGTATTGTAGCACAGGGTAGTCAATATTGACGACATCGTCATTAAGGCGCCGAGCGCCGAGTTCGTCTATCAGTTCAGGAATTTCGCTCAACATGGCGTTTTTAGCCTCAATTAAATCAATGGTCTCGGTTTCATTTTTCAGCATTTTGCGCCAATTCGTTTTGTCGCTGACGTGTGTCTTAAGCGCCATTTCAATGCGGCCTGACTCAAGCCTTGTGTTTACCTCAAGTATGGGTATGGC
>CAWVVS010000101.1:0-4472 GCA_963933655.1 uncultured Candidatus Thioglobus sp.
ACCGCGGCAATACGGTGTTCGACCGCCACCTTTTAGCTGCATTTCCCAGCGTCGATCGTTGACGACAGCCTCAACTACAGAAACTGCGCGACCATCACCATATCCGTTGCCGGTTTGGAATGGACACTGCTGGTAGTATTCAGTACCGAAGATAGAGAGCGCATATCCAGTCGCCCATCCAGCTGTGCGCATCGGCTCTGGAACGTGCGAGAGGTCGCCAGAGAATAGGCTCACGAAATCGTCTGACTGTGCCATGCTGTCGGAGAAGCTGAGCTCGCGAAAAAAGTTTTTACTATGTGTGATGTACTCAGGATCTTTTATTGGCGTGGGATTGACAGGAACATAGTGTCCAGTGAAAACTTGTCGCGGCTCGTGATCGACACCGTTTGCTTTCGCGTCAGGATCGCAGTTGAGAGTGTCAATGAGCGAATAGTCAGCCAACTTTGCGAGATCATCAAGCGTATCGATTGTTGGGGAGGCTTCCTGGGATAGTCTATTTATCATAGGGTCATTTTATATCAATGAATTCATTGCATCCAAAGGATGGCACAGAGCCAAGAAGGGATTTTTTTTGATACACTATTAATATAGTCTTAAGGTATTTTCCTAGATGAATTAGCACGCCTGTGAAACCTTAATAAGCACTTACCAAACAAGTAAGACGCTATGAATCGCTAGCCATGAAGTTGCAGAAAAAACTGCACGACAATGGGAAGGTTATGGCAATTTTGCTAAACATCAATTTAATGAATTAATGGCCATTCTTGATAAATAAAAGCCCGACTACAAATGCTAACAACTAAAATGGCAAAACTTGGCATTTAACTTTCGAAAAACACTCCATGGTAAAAAAAATTAGCCTCTCTTTACTAGGTTTGATCCTATTGATGATTATTGTATTTGCTTTAGGCCACCGTACTATTATCCCCAAACTCATTCCCCTCTCCAATCTGCCAACACCTTCTGGGGCTTACGCCGTAGGTACACAAATATTTGAATGGAGCGATCCAACAAGAGACGAATGGTTTACCGAAGAAGAGAGTGACAAACGTCGTATTATGGTACAAATTTGGTACCCAAGTGAGCCGTCAAATACTTCCGCCCTGCCCTATTTACCGTCGCCTGAAAAATGGTTGCCCGCCTTAAGCACCATCATAGAAGTGCCACAATTTTTATTTAACCACCTGCGCAAAATTGACACTCACTCGGTACTCAATGCGCCCCTGCAAAAAGAAGTGAAACGGGCGCCATTGGTGATATTCTCCCACGGCATCTATGGCTTTCGTTTCCAAAATACCGCCCAGTTTGAAGCCTTGGCAAGTCGTGGTTATATTGTCATATCGCTTGATCACCCTTTTGACGCCACACTCACTGTATTTAAAGATGGCAGCATTGCCGATTTCCGCTCGGGCTATGAAGGGGAATTGTCGGAAGAAGAGTTTTGGGCGTTACGCACACCTCAGTTAACCACGCGTGTCGCTGACATTCGTTTTATGATTGACACCATAGAAAGCAAACAAAGTGCCGGTGAAGATTTTTGGTCTTCTATTGACTTAGAACGCATTGGAATATTTGGTCACTCTTATGGGGGTGCAACAGGAATTATTGCCCTTGACCAAGATGATCGAATTGACACCGCCATTGCTCTTGACGGCTGGATTTTACCAATACGCCCCGAACTGGTCAACAAGGGTTTACACAAACCTTTTTTATACATCGGCAGAGAGTCATGGCCAGATAAGTTGAATAACCAAAAATTGAAAAAATTGCTGGCTAACAGCTCTCGACAAACATCAATATTTTTACCGGGAACAGCTCACTTCGATTTTTCTGATGCACCGCTTTTTTCACCTTATTTACAAAGTTTTGGTGTTGTAGGTTCCATTCCAGCTGCTGAATTAGCGCGCATGCTTGAGGACAAAATTGTAAAGTTTTTTGATACTCACTTAAGACACAAATCAGCTTTGTAATCCATACAATTTCATCTTTGTTGACTTACTCTGCACAAGATTGTCATTATTGACAATTAACTTTTTATGCGTAAAATAAACGCCATGGCTAGACCCTCCCTAAAGCACGAACGCCAAAGAATCATATTGCAATCATTTACTGAGTGTATTGCTGCAAAAGGTTTGGATGCAACAACACTCGATGATATTGCGCTAAAGTCAAAAATGCGTCGTAGTTTGCTTCGTCACAATGTTGGAAACCGCACGGAGTTAATTAATCAAGTAGCTGAATACGTCTCAACAAAATTCGAGACTATTTGGCACCAACAACAAGCACAACATGCCAATGATGACAGTGATGAATGGTTACTAAAAACCCTTTTCAACAATAAACCCGATGAAGAATATCAGGCCCTTATCCCTGCTTTCTTTTCGCTTTTAGCATCTGCACACCGATATCCAGAAGTAACTCAGAGACTCAAAAAATGCTTCAATGTTTATGTTGACGACATCACACAAGAGTTGAGTAGGCGCCACCCTCAAGCCAGCGAAAATGACTGCAAACAAGTCTCTCTTGGTATTGTTGGTATCTTCTTTAACTGGGATAGCTTTTTGAGCTTGGATCTAGGTGAAGAAATTTACGAACTGAACTGGCAACTGGTTCATCGTCTGATATTAACTCTTAAATAATGACGGAATAAGTGGCATTGCGTGCCACTGCTTGACTTGTGTTGATGGAGAGTTTAATTAATCTGAGAAAGACGATTAATTCAGCCCAACTCTTTTAATTCTACAATTTAGAGCCAACACCCACCCTAGGCGTAGATAATCCGAAGCGCAGCCAGTGCATTATCAGAAAAGAACACAAAGAACACACAGTCATACCGAGGGCTAAGGGATAAATGTTAGTGTTGAGCGACATGCCTATAAAACCACCGATGGGAATGGATACTAAAGTAGAAACAGCACCAACAAAAGAAGCGCCCATACCTGCCATTTTTCCTAAAGGCTCCATTGCCAAAGCATTAAGATTCCCAAATTGAAAGCCAATGCCAGAAAAAATGACAAGTAAAAATACCATCATATCCATTAAAGGCGGTATGCCATCATAATAATAATATGCGTACAATAATAAACTCAGAGACCCACCAAATACGAAAAAGTTGGCGACTTGCACCAAGCGGAACATGCCCCACCTTATTACCATTTTTGCATTAATGAACGAGGAAACAATATTGGGTAGGACCAACACACCAAAATATAAAGGAAAGGCGTCTCCCACATTGTAAATCTCTTGAAACAACCACTGGCTAGAGCTTAAATATCCCAAAAAACCTCCAAAAGTTATACCGCTGACTATCGTATAACCAGATGCCAGACGGTTGCTCATAACAGTAGTAAGTGCACGCCAAAGTGCAGAAGGATGAATTGATCGGCGATTTTCTAGAGTAAGTGTTTCATCAAGTCGTAGTAAGACCCACAACCCTAAAACCATGGCAGCGGCAATATACATTTTGAAAATAAGTTGCCACGGTCCTAGCCATAATAACATCTGACCCACCATTGGCGCTAAGATTGGAACAATCATAAAGACAGTTGCCGTAAACGACATAACGCGCGCCATAGGTCGACCACTGAAACAGTCCCGGGCCAACGCTAAAACCATAATCCTTGGTCCAGACGCTCCAATGCCTTGTATAAAGCGCCCAAACAATACCATTTCTAAAGATTGGGCTCCAATAACCAAAAAACAACCGAGTACAAACAAAGCCAAGCCAACATATATACTCGGCAAGCGCCCAAAACGATCGGATATCGGTCCGAAGAAAATTTGACCAACAGCAAACCCTAAAAACAAAGTGGTTATGACGAATTGAATTTCATCCCCCGCAACCTCAAAATCTTTTGCCATATATCCTAAGGCAGGCAGCGCAGCATCTATCGAAAGAGCCACTATCGCCATTAATGCAGCCATGAGAAAAATAAATTCACCCATTTTCATGCGCAGGGTAACAGGAGAGGTTGGTATAGACATGGGCTATTTAAGAAGAACTTGAGTCAGCGTATCATACTCCCTATTAGAGGTCAAATGAGAAGATATTATCTTCCAAAAACTCTTTATTTGGACGGTTGTTTGATTTGTGTAAATCTTTATATTGATCGGAATTGATGGAGTGATAGCTGGCAATTATGAAGGCAAGACCTTCATCAATTAGTTGGATACGATCTTAAATAATAGGTAACGTCCCCATTAATTTAAAATACGCTTTCGTTTAGAGGGTCAACGCATAAGACTTAAGGGAAAAAGTCATTCTCAATTACTTAAAAAAGTCCTGCAAGAATCAAATATTCCGCCATGGGAAAGAGATAAATTCTATTCCGAAAATCTAACTATTGTTAAAGTCATGCTTAAGCGCGTTTTGTGATTCAGAATTCATTATCATTTCGAAATTATAATGAGGGTGAGAGGCGCCAACCTTGACTGAAGCTCCTGAGCTAAACTCAGCAATCATGTCTTGATCA
>CAWVVS010000102.1:0-4431 GCA_963933655.1 uncultured Candidatus Thioglobus sp.
GCGTACTGACCGATAATATCGTTAGTATCCGATGGGTTAATGTTAGCAATTGAGCTGACGCCTTCAATCCAGTCGCCGGCGATGTAATTTTTTGATAGGTTTGACATAATATTTCAATAATGATAAGAAGTGTAAATTCTACCCTTTCTTGGTTAAATTTCAAGCGGTTAATGGTGATTAATAGCTAAATAACTCGCCTTATTTGTTAGCGCAACAAGTGCCTCTCAAAAGGATACTTAGATAGTAATTCATATCCATTCTCAGTAATCAATACTTGTTCTTCAAGTTTGACAAAATTACGAAAATCTTCAATATTCGCATAGCGCCGACCTTCATCTAAATTACGAATAAATGGCGGACCATAAGCGGGGGAAAGGACGATGTTGTCACCGCCAATTTCAACACTTTTCTCCGGGTTTCGAGCATGCTGAGTAAATTGTTTTGGCGCGCTAGATTGAATGATTTCACGACACATTCCGCGGGGGAATCGCACTCGGTGTGGATCGCTCTCATCACGAATACCACCAGCGGCTACCATGATATCTGCGCATTCTAAATCCTCGCCAAAAACCATGCCGATCTCTTCAAGAATGGTGTCAGCGTTATTTTCAAGGATGCAAAGATCAGCGTCACTCAATGGATCGTGAACTGGAATTTTACGTTTAATATATGCTGGCGCTTTCACCGTCTCTTTTACTTCTGCATTACCTCTACGTCTGCGTCTTTCTTTAGCCACTACTTAACTCCTATGTCTCATGTTATTCACGCATTTTTGCGCCAGTTGGATCATATAACGGCTTCGCCACAATACTCGCATTATGGAATACGCCCAATATTTCAACCTGAAGGACTACATCGTCAGCAATAAGCTCGACCGGCAGGTAAGTCATTGCCAGAGATTCGCCAACAAAATGTCCGTAAGCGCCCGAAGTAATATAGCTGACACATATGCCATTATGCATAACAGCCTCATCGCCGCTAACATCGGTATCTGTTTCGATCGACAGTACCGTCAATCTCTTACTAGGTCCTATTTCTTTTTCTTTTAGAGCGGCCGTCTTACCAATGAAATCTCTGTCCCATTGAACAAAAAAGTCCATTCCAGATTCAGCCAAAGTAAAGTCGGGACGGTAATCGGTCGTCCATACGCCCCAGTTTTTCTCTAAGCGCATCGACATTAATGCACGACTCCCAAACGGTTTGAGGCCCAGGTCAGCACCAGCACTTTCAATCTCCTCGTAAAGTTTTAATTGAAATTGAGGTGCCACATAAATCTCGTAACCCAACTCACCAGTAAATGAAATTCGTGCACAAATTGCCGGAACGCTGCCAATAAACGTATTTCTGACATCACGAAATTTGAAGGTTTCGCAACTGACATCTTCTCTCGTTAAGCGAGACAGTAATTCACGTGAATTTGGCCCAGCAATCGCAATGCCATGGAAGTCGTCCGTCATGTTTTTATATGACACATTGCTAAAACCCTCGAGTTTTTCGTCAAACCAACGACGGTGCATTTCTTGTGCAACACTCGAGCCAAGAAGGTAGAAGGTATCTTTATCGATGCAAGCGACACTAAAGTCGCCAAAGAGCTTGCCACTTTCTCTTAACATCGGGTTTAGGATAACACGCCCTGGTTTGGGGATCATACCTGCAAGCACAAACTCTAAGAACGCTCTAGCGCCCTTGCCAGTAAATTGATGATTAGCAAAGTTAGCAATTTCAATGGCGCCTACTTGCTCACGTACCGCCATCACTTCAGCACCGATATAGTCGTGTGCTCTTGAACGGTGAAAAGTTGGCTCTTCATGGGCATCTTGTGGCGAATCTGCAAACCACATTGCATTTTCTAAACCGAAAGACTGTTGCCACATCGCGCCTTTTTGCGTAAGGCGATCGTAGATAGCGGTTGTTTTTTGCTTGCGGCCTTTCGGTAGTGTTTCATTCGGAAAAGTCATTACAAAGCGGCGCTCGTAATTTTCGCTAGACTTCACAACACCCCACTGCGGTGTAGCAAACTCACCAAAACGCGAAATATCCATTGCCCAAATATCAATCGAAGGCTCTCCCTCGATTAACCATTCGGCGATCGTGCGACCAACACCACCAGCTTGGCAAAAACCAGCCATCACGCCAACAGCGACCCAATAATTTTTCTTACCCGGAACAGGTCCTAACATTGGATTGCCATCAGGTGAAAAGACGAACGGGCCATTAATCACATTTTTAATGCCGGCTGTAGCCATTGCTGGCAGTCGCTCGAAAGCCAGCTCTAAGCGATCTGAAATACGATCCAAGTTTGGGTCTAGCAAATCATGGCCAAAATTTAATGGCGTACCGTCTAATGACCATGGTGTTGACCGAGGCTCGTATGTGCCTAACAACATACCGGTGTGCTCTTGACGACAGTAAAAGTTTGCCTCATAATCAATCGCTGAAGGCAGACGCTTGCCCTCTGGCAAGCCAACAATTTGCTCAATTTCATCGGTAATTAAATAATGGTGTTCCATCGGTACAATGGGTAAATGCACGCTTGACATTCTCCCCAATTCTCGCGCCCACAGACCACCTGCATTAACAATATACTCGGCATGAATATTTCCTTTTTCAGTGACCACATCCCACGAACCATCGACGCGTTGGTTGGTTTCTAATACCGGCGTGTGGGTATAGAATTCCGCCCCGTGAACGCGCGCAGATTTAGCGTAAGCGTAAACCACACCAGAAGGGTCAATATCACAATCAAGCGGATCCCAAAGGGCAGCAACGTAATGCTCGGGGCTAATGAGTGGGTGATGTGCCACAACTTCATCAATACTGACAAACTCTTGCTCCAAACCCATTGAGCGCGCTTTTGAGCGTTCTCTTTTTAGATAATCATGCCAAGCTGGAGTAGAGGCCAAATAGTAACCACCGGTTTCATGCAAGCCAATATTGTGTCCAGAGGTTTCTTCAATTTCCTTGTAAAGACTGATTGTATAGTCTTGTAATCGAGAGATATTGGGATCGGAGCTAATCGTATGCACTGAACCTGCGGCATGCCAACTCGAACCCGAAGTGAGTTCATCACGCTCCAATAAAACAACATCTTTCCAACCCATTTTGGCCAAATGAAATAGGATTGAGCAGCCAACAACACCGCCGCCAATAACAACCACTCTAGCGCTTTCTCTCATCTACCAACTCCAAAAAATCAAATCAAAAAGCTGCAAATGGCCACAGCTCAAGCAGGAGATATTAATGCAAAGTCAAGCGTCCTACTATGAAAAATTTCAATACGAGGATTTAAAAATACGCATCAACCGTATCGATCAAGCCTGTGCAAGGAGAGCGTTATTCGTCCGACTTTTCAACGTTGTCGGCGATTAAGCAGACCATTTCAAATAGAACTGCATTGGCTACATGGGAGGTAATTTGATTTGGAGAGTCCATTGTTGGCATTAGACAAACAACATCGCCGCCAATAATATTTTTCCCGCGCAAGCCTTGGAGTAGCTGTAAAACATCAGGCATTTTAAAGCCTTCAATTGCGGGCTCAAGGTTAGAAACCCCAGGGGCAACAGTCACATCCAAACAATCCAAGTCGAATGTGATGTAGATTGGAGCGTCGCCAACCCGCTGCCTAATAATATCGATGCATTTTTCAACACCAAGCTCATCGTAACGATCTTTAGTGATAATCTCATAACCTAACTCATAACTAGAATCAAGCCAATCCAGGGTTCTAGTGTTGCCACGAATACCTACTTGGACGCTTTTGGTAGCGTCAACAAAACCGTCTCGCACCAAATAACTGGCCCAGTGAGCGGCAGATTTTATAGCTCCCAAAAAATGATCTAGTTGATTAAAAGCGTCTGTATGTGCATCAAAGTGCACAAGAACCGCCTTCTCTCCATTCGTCAACTTCGACTTAGGTCCTGCAATGGCCTGCAAAATACCGCCAGTTATTGAATGGTCACCGCCGATGGACAGTGGCCTTGCACCTGCACTGGCAATATGCTCATAAAACTCAGTTATGCGCTCAATGCACAATTCATTATTGTTGGCCTCTGGCAATGGCACATCGCCTAAGTCACGAATGTCGCACATCTCCCAAGGGGAAATGCCAAACTTTAGGTGACCTCTTCTGCCTTGAGCAGAGATATTGCGTACCGCTCTTGGCCCAAGGTGCTGATCTCTCTGAGTAGTGCCATTCCCTGTACTGTGTGGGACACCAACAAGTGCAATATCACAGCCGACTGGATCAGGGCTGTATGGACAGCGGAACAAGGTTGGAATACCCCACCAATACAAACCTTGCATCATGGCTGCATTGTCCCTTGTTTTTTTATCCACCTTAATTCCTTCCTTTTGAACCGGCTCTGCCCGTTCTATGATTTTTTTCAACAAAGCTAACGACACGCCCAGCAATATCTGTACCGGTCGCTATCT
>CAWVVS010000103.1:0-4420 GCA_963933655.1 uncultured Candidatus Thioglobus sp.
CAATAATAAGGCGGCACAACCTAAGAGCCAAAAAAGTGCTTCACTGTAACCATTGGCCAAATAGAAACTGTAGGGGCCTGAGATGCAGAACCAGACCCAAAAGGGCCCGGCGACTTTGGTCCGCGTTCGATGAAGATAATTGAGCGACAATCGAATGGCGAAAAACATGGCAATATTGGCAATCAAGAAACCAACTTCACCGGCTTTTAGGCTTTCTGTTTTGGTGCGTTTAGGGGTAAAAACACCAACTTCATCCACCGAGTGTTCGTTGCCATTGGAAAATATTTTGATTTTAGTCTTGGAACGAATTTCACCATCAATGACGCGAATCAGCGATACAACACCTAAATAATTATCAAACCAAGAATCAATAATCAAGGCTTTAATTGGTGCGTCAATTGTGCCTTGTGGTGCAGGGATTTTTTCAACGATTTGCTCAAGAATAGCTTCAATGCCAATACCGGATTTGGCACTTGCATGGACTGCGTCATGCGCCTCAACTCCAATGACATCTTCAATTTCATCAACCACCCGATCAGGCTCTGCAGCTGGCAAATCAATTTTATTAAGAACAGCCACAACCTCCAGACCCTGATCGAGTGCTGTATAGCAATTTGCTACCGTTTGTGCTTCCACACCTTGAGAGGCGTCGACAATTAATAGCGCACCCTCACAAGCAGATAAAGAACGAGAAACCTCATAAGAAAAATCCACATGTCCGGGCGTATCAATAAAATTCAATTGGTAGGTCTCACCATTTTTGGAATGGTAATCCAATGTCACACTTTGTGACTTAATGGTAATGCCTCGCTCTTTCTCAATATCCATCGAGTCCAACACTTGTGAAGACATCTCACGATCACTTAAGCCTCCGCAATACTGAATAAAGCGATCGGCAATAGTGGACTTGCCATGATCAATGTGGGCAATAATAGAAAAATTTCGGATATTTTGCATATCGATGATAAAATGAATCTTTTAGATTAGCAACGGGAGATTATACAGTCAATGAATAAAGTGAAGCAAATTACCTGTGCCGCCACCAACGACCTTCAAGTAAAAATACCTGATGAACAAGGTCGTAACATCGTGCTCTATTTTTATCCAAAGGATGACACGCCTGGATGCACCATTGAGGGTCAGGACTTTACTCGTCTAAACCAACAGTTTATTGATAGTAATTCGGTCGTTTACGGTGTCTCTAGAGAGTCAATTACTTCCCACGATAAATTTATCTGCAAATACGATTTTAACTTTGATCTTATTTCCGATCCGGACGAAATACTTTGCAATCAATTTGGTGTTATTCAGCTTAAAAAACTCTACGGCAAAGAATACATGGGTATTGTTCGCTCAACTTTCATTATTAGCCCAGAAGGAAACATCCTTAAGCAATGGGTTAATGTCAAAGTCAAAGGCCACGCTGATGAAGTTTTGGAAGCTGTAAAAGTACTATGACAAGCAATAATGTCGATTACGATGAAGTTGAGAAATTCGCATCACTCGCCTCTCGCTGGTGGGATCAAAACTCTGAATTTAAATCACTACATGACATCAACCCTCTACGCCTTAACTACATTAAGGAGAACTGTGGTGGCTCACTTAAGGGTAAACGTATACTTGATGTTGGCTGTGGTGGTGGTATTCTTGGTGAAGCATTGGCGCTTGAAGGGGCTGAAGTTGTTGGCATAGACCTTGCTGAAGCAAGCCTAGAGGTGGCTAAATTACACTTACTAGAATCAGGACTTAATGTCACTTACCAAATGATTCCTGTGGAAGAATTGGCAGAAAATAAACCAGAGACTTTTGACGTTGTTACTTGTCTTGAAATGCTCGAACACGTCCCTGATCCAAGTTCGATTGTGAGAGCCTGCTCAACACTGGTCAAACCCCAAGGTAAAGTGTTTTTTTCAACCATTAATCGCAACCCAAAATCTTATTTCTTTGCCATCGTTGGTGCGGAATACATACTAAATTTACTACCCAAGGGTACTCATGATTACGAAAAATTCATTAAACCTAGTGAGATTGACAGCTGGGCAAGAAATTGCGATTTGTCAATTCAATCCATGATTGGAATGACCTACAATCCAATCACTAAAATCTACAAACTTGAAGATGACGTTAGTGTCAATTACCTTAGTCACTACCAGAAAAGTTAAAAAAGATCTTTGTAAAAACCTTTAAAAAAGCCCCGAACTGTGTCGGGGCTTTTTGTTGCACTAAAGGTTAAAGTACTAGGTCAGTCTTATAAAACGTTCTCAATTGAAACCTCAATCGCGTGCATCATAGAACGCCCAAACGAACGCATTGTTAATAGCACGTATGAATCGTCACCATCTCTGTAAATGATTGTACCGATGTGCTCCATAATCGTTCTTGAAGCACTACCCAATGTAAAAACATTAGGATCTAAGTCGATTGGGCAAATGCGCTCAAGTATGTCACGACTACGCTCACCGCTAACACGAATCATAGCCCATGTATCAGACTGGTCTGTGTAGTAGGCAGATGGTGCATTAAAACGTTCAGCAATATTAGTTTCTGCGTCATCACCTTCGTAAGCATAATAAGCCATTACTTGGTTTTTTTGCAAACGCCAAAGCGTAACTGAGGCATCAGAAGATTGTGTTGACTGACCCATAGCAGGGATAGACAAACCACAAGACTTACTCATAGCAGCTTCAATTTCTTCAGCTTTACCGTTTGGCATGGCAATCATTACTAATGATTGGTTAACCACCTCGCAGACTGTTACGCCATCGAACTCATGTTCAGCACCACCAAGGGGCGACTCTTTTACAATTGTATAATCAGACACAGGCTTCTCCTGAAATTTTGTCAAAGGAAATATTATTAGACACGTAGACACTCCCCTTCTGGATCATAGAAATGCGGGCTACAAATTTCAACCTCGATATCTTGACCTCTCACTAAATCAACCGCACGGACCGTCTCACCTTTACGACTGTGTCCGCCTTTAATATAACCCAAACCAATGTAGTGACCAAATATTGGTGAATAGATCGACGATGAAATCCAGCCTTGATCAGTAAACGTATCTGGCTTATCACGCAAGTTAACCAAGTGTGCGCCAGCCATTGAATGTCCTGCATCCAATAAAGCGCTCTTATTAACCGGCTTAAAACCAACCATTTGCATACGATCGTTGCGCTGCATGCCTTCACGCAAACCGAGCGTATAACCGATAAAGTCTTTCTTACCAGAAACCATACCACCCATACCCAGGTCATAAGCACTTGTCTGTCCGTTAAGTTCTGGACCAGCCGCGTGACCTTTCTCAATACGCATCGCACCAAGCGCTTCGGTACCGTAAGGAATTGCATTAAACTCTTCACCCGCTTCCATCAGAACGCGAATCAATGAATCACCGTAACGCGTTGGAACGGCGATTTCAAAAGCAAGCTCGCCCGAGAATGAAATTCTGAAAAGTCTTGCAGGAATACCGCCACAAATTGAGATTTCTCCAGCACCCATATAAGGGAACGCTTCATTGGAAATGTCATGTTCAGGATCAACAATTTTCTGTAACAATTTACGAGAATTTGGTCCAGCAACTGCATACTGTGCATACTGTTCAGTAACAGAAATCATATGAACATCTAAATCAGGCCATAAGCACTGATGACAGAATTGCATATGACGATAAACATTAACCGCATTCGCAGTAGTTGTTGTCATTACAAAATGATTCTCACCAAGTCGTGCCGTCGTGCCGTCGTCCATTGCTATGCCGTCTTCACGCAGCATTAGTCCGTAACGTGTTTTACCGACCGGCACCTTTGCAAAAGCATTAACGTAAAGCCTATTAAGGAATTCAGAGACATCCGTTCCTTTAAGGTCAATCTTACCCAACGTTGTCACATCACAGATACCCACGGATTCACGAGTTTGTCTTACCTCACGATCCACTGAATCACGCCAAAAAGTTTCACCCGGTTGAGGGAACCACTGCGAGCGATACCACATACCAACCTCAACAAAAATAGCATTTTGCTCTTCAGACCACTTATGAGTTGGTGTGTAGCGAGTTGGATAGAACTCCATACCACGCCTTCTACCCGCAAATGCACCCATAGCAACTGGGTTATATGGTGGACGGAAAATAGTCGTACCTGTTTCTTCAATGGTTTTGTCCATGTTATCAGCCATGATGCCAATCGCAAGAACGTTAGCTGTCTTACCCTGGTCTGTAGCCATACCAAGTGTCGTGTAGCGCTTAACGTGCTCAACGGATTTAAAACCTTCCTGATTAGCAAGCTTAATATCTTTAGCTGTTACATCGTTCTGATAGTCAACCCAAGCGCGATTTTTGCCACTTGGAACGCCCCATTTTGCCACGACGTTGTAAGCAACTGACGCTGTAGTAGCTGGTTTGGAATCTCCAGCTTTAAAGCCA